>CAIUAS010000215.1 GCA_903897205.1 uncultured Gammaproteobacteria bacterium | reverse complement strand
CTCTACGGGATATATTCCCCGCCGCTTGCGGCGACTAGAAAAGCATTTTGCATTTATTGATACCTCGTCCGCTTGCGGCGAGGTTCTTCATGTGTACGGGGTTGTAGCCGCAACAATGGCATTCGGTTAAGGAAAATTATGATGCCAGAATAAGCCGAAAAGTTCATTTTACCAAGAAAAACACGTGTATAGGGCTTTAAAATCTAGAACTTTTTGTCCAAAATTTCTTAACCGAATGCCATTGTCTTCCACAGAGCCCGCACTACCTGACACCAAGCCGAAGATATTAAGGTATTAGTTTCTTTTGCCCAATTTGCTGTATTTCGATAAACACTCAAAAAAACGCTGTCCGTAGTGACTAATTGAAATTCCTCAAGCAGCCCCACTGGTTTTAAATAAATATAAGCTTGCAGCTTTGATAAAAACACAGGGATCATTTCTTGACGATCATTAACATATTGCACAAAAAACGGGTGAGTGGTGGCTGTCTTACCATCCGCTGTTTTTATATCCATTGGTGTTTTAGCAATCGCTAAATACAGCATAAAACTCTCCTAATAATATACTCATAATTTAAACTAAAATTGTTTGCCCATAAACCACATAACTAAAGCAAGCAATGCGCCCACGGTAAAAAATCCTAATCCTGTCCAAAATGCTAAATGTTTCCAAAGACGTGCGCGGCTTGCAGACTGATTGGCGGCATTACGCGCTTCAAGCGCAGCTTGTTCACTTTGTTGAGCAGATTGCCTGGCCTTATTCACTAAATCCACGGATTCACTTAATTGCTTCTGGCTGGCCTTAATTAACGTGGCACTTTCCAGTACAAATTTCTTTTGATCGTTTTGCACTTGCTCGTGTAAAGCAAAGAGTTCTTCTACGCAATTTTGTAATACTTGTTCAATTGTTGAGTTATCGGCCATCGTTATTATCCTTAGCGGCTTATATCAAAATCATCGCTGCGATCCTTTCCGCCTATCATGCGCTCGCGGCTAGGTTCTAAGCTTATACGCTCACGCCCTTGTTTTTCATCATACGATAAGTCGACTTTAACGGCTCGTCCTTCGTATTTTTCCATGTTTTTATCACAGGGTACTAGCTTAATAGCCTGATCATTTTCAATGACCGCATAACGCTGTTTGCCCGCTTCTATCGTTTCCCGATAAATACCTTGCTCACCATGCGTCATTTGCTGGCTAATCAGTTTTTCATATGTGCGTTCTAACCTTGCCTGTTCTGTTTGTAGGGCTTTGTTTTCACGTCTGGCTTGCACACGCTCTAGGGCGCTTTGCTTGTGTTCAGGGTCTTGGCTAAAAGTTTCACGAGCACGTGCATAATCTTGAGAGGGTTGGCGCGAATATTCGGCGGCTGGCGCTTTATCAAACCCATGCTGGCGCGCGTAGTCTTTAACAGATGTCGTATAATCCAAACTAGTGTCTTTAGCACGATCACGGCTGAGTGTTTGATTAAATGCCCGCTCATTTTTAAAGGTTTCTTGGCTATAAAAAATATCGGCGCTATCACGATGGCGGGTTGTGCCTACATAGGTTGAATGTTTATCCATATACTCAGAAGCCAGAATATAACTGCGGTCTACGGTGACGCTTTGCGCTTTATGGACAGTAGCCGCATAGCCGTGATCAAGATGGTTATAACGTTCGGTATCAATCACAAGCGTACGGGCGGATTTATCCGATTGCCGTTCGTCAGGGTCTAAACGAACTGTGATTTGCTTATCTTGAATACGCTCAATCGTGCCTAACGTGCCATTTTTAACATCCAAGCTGCGGTCGTTTTTTAAGAAATAAAGGCGGTCGTTCTCAGCAAACTCACGCTTGCCTTTCTCCGTTTGCAGGCTGTGGTTTTCACCGAGTTCGTGACGAGATTGTCGCAGTTCCCTTGCCATTGTATTAAGCTCGCTTACCTCTTGGCGCGTATAGGCCAGCATGATCTGCGTTTTTTCAGGCTCGCTCAGTCGGGCATTATTCCAACGATCAATCAGTCCTTGTTTAGCAGTCTCTTGGGTTTCAAAAACATGGACATACGCATGTTGCCGGTAACGATCAAGGGCTTGTTCAGTCTTGCCAGTCGCCAATTCAATCGTGGCGGCTTTTTGCCAATCCTCATGCTGGCGGCGAATTTCGGTGATTTCGGCATAACCTGTTCGCTCACTGATAGCACGAAACGCAGCACCCGCTTCAATGGCTTGCAATTGCTCTGGATCGCCTACAAGGACAACTTTTGCGCCCTGTTTTTCCGCTTCTTCAAGGATTCGTAGCATTTGCCGTGAACCTAGCATCCCCGCTTCATCAATGACTAAAATATCTTTAGGGGTTAAAAGTTCTTGTCCTTTATCCCAATAGTAACAGCGGCTAGCTAACGTACGGCTATCAATGCCAGAGCTGGCCTCTAAACTTTCAGCCGCAATGCCTGACAGGGTCGCCCCTCGTACGCGGTATCCTTGGGCTTCCCATGCTTCACGCGCAGCGCCTAGCATATAACTTTTGCCGGTACCGGCATAACCGATAACGCAGCTTAAATCGCCTGGTTGGGTGATATGCTCAAAGGCCAGCTTTTGCTCGGCGGTTAATTGACGAGAAGCCAAGGCAGCCGTTTTAGCGGTCTCACTGACTCCATGAGAGCCACGCAGCGGTAATTGCTCTGCATGAGCCATCATCCGCGTTTCAATACGCAGCATTTCTTGGGTAGTAAAGCGTTCGCGGTTTTTATCATCCAACCCTAAATAAACAATTTCAGGACTGGCTTTGACTTTTTCATAAATCTGCTGAAATTGCTCGGCGGTTTCAGTATGGCGGTTTACAAAACGGGCAAGGTCTTGGTGTGTAAAAGTCGATTGTTGGCGCGTGATCGCATCTAAAGCAATAGTAGGTTCTGCAAAAATCTTTTCACCGTTTTCGCGCGCAATGCGCTGGTGATCAGCTAATCGGGCTAAGCGCTTTTGCACAACCACAGCCCCAATTTTATGTTGCGGCTCAAGGGGGATCTGTTGCTCTTTTAGTGTACGGTGATCAATATGTTGATCATGCCCAGCAAAAAAAGGTGCCGATTGGCTACCTCCGCCCACGATTCGCGCCAGTCTAATAAATTTTCTTTTGCGTTCCATTCCCGTACTTTTTGGCCGAAACCCTCAGAGGTCACTTCTCGCAGGGTTAACATAACATGCGCATGGGGCTGCAAGTCACCAGCAGGGTTTTTATCGTTGTGAATGCAAAGATCGGCAATCATGCCTTTGCTGACAAATTCTTGTTTTACAAATTCCTTAGCAAGCGCAATGTTCTGTTGCAGTGTTAGCTCGCGTGGCAAAGCAAAATTAAACTCACGAGCAAGCTGCGCATCTTTGCGTTTTTCAGTCGCTTCGACCGTGTTCCAAAGCGTTTCCCTTTCATTGAGGGCTTTAGGCGCGCCTTTGGGTAATAGAATCTCGGTATAGGCGACATCTCCTTTGCGGCTATAGTCGTGGGTGCGATCTTGTCGTTCATCGTGCAGACGTTCACCGGCGCGATAGGCGGCAGAAGCGATAGCGCTGCGGCCTTGGCTTCTGGAAATCACGGTTCCACTGAAATGATAAATTGCCATAGTAATATCTCATTTTTAGTAATGCTGAATTCTTTGTATTTTAGCGCACGTTGCGAAGCAACGTATAAGCGCGCACTTCAATCACCAGTGAGGCTATCATGGGTCGCTTCGCTCCAAGGTACTCGCTATCACTCGCCTATTGTTTTTCACTAGCACAAGGTTATAATAATCACTATTTAAAAATACAACAAGGACTAAATGCCATGCTAGAAAAAATGATCAAGCCAGCCAATGCCATCTTAGCCACACGTTACTTGATGGAGTTAGATATAGGTGATGTCCGTGAATACTACCAACGCGATCTTTACCAGTGGGTAGCCCCGCTTAAACAAGCACAAAAAGATTACCTAGCTTATTTAAGTGGCGACCGTGAAACCCATAATGAAACGATGCAGATGCGCTTAACAAAGCTAGCGCAGTGTGCTACAAATATAACGTCGCTTTTATCAGACGAAGCCAAACATCAATTACAAGATTGGTTATTAATGAACGAAAAATTATGAGGTCATGATGAGCGAAAATAATCAAGGTTACTTAGATAAGCTAAAAGCCCAACGGGATAAATTAGTGGCTCGCATTCAGGCCGCCGAAGCCCGCACCAAAGAATCAGAACGTAAAAAAGATACCCGCCGAAAAATTTTGATTGGCTCCTATTATCTTGATCACACTTTAAAAAATAATCAAATGGATGCCCTTAAAAAACTCATGGATGGTTTTTTAACGCGCGATAGTGATCGCAAGTTATTTGATTTGCCTATTAAAGAGAATGACACCCCATGAGTGATTACCAAATTACCGCTAGGAAGCTGGAACAACAGCGCGCGAAAGCGCCTTTTTTGCCTAAACCAAAGAAATCAGCAGACGGTTTATCGCCAAAAGAAGTGGCCGATACGGCACGTATTGCGTTGGGGCTTTCGGCGGCCGCAGGGGGATTGGCCTTTGGTTATGGCTATTTTCGCATGGGGCTTACTGATGCGGGCAATTTAGCCTATGCGGTACATTACGCTATTCTGGTATTTGCGTTTATTTTTTCGATTTCTATTACGGGGCGTTATTTCTTAAGCTTTAATAAAAGTCAAAAGCTAAAAGCCAAAGAAATGATGTATAGCCCTCGTTATTTTTTGCATCACCTTTGCTTAAGCATACTGGTAGTTTGGGGCATTCTACTGTTGATAGATTACAGCGCGCCCTATGTCAATTTCCTCATTCATAGTATTTTTATTAATACTCAATCCGGTATTTATCCTGAAAATATTAGCTTCCATGATCTTTATAAATTATGGCTAGGCGGTGCGGTATGCTTGGCTGGTGCTTGGAACTTAGGGCTTATCGCCCTGCCCTGGCTGGAAAACCGCCAGCAAAAAGCGATCCAAACAAAACGCGCGGCGTTCGGCTTGTTAATGGGGCAATCAACGGGCGCGCTGGCTAAGCGCTCGCATGGCTCCGGTTTGTTGCCAAGCCAGAAAATTGCGCTGTCATTAGAAGATGCGGCGCATAATATTGTGATCTTAGGGGGCATCGGCTCCGGTAAAACCACGCGCATGATTAACCCGCTATTATTACAGTGCTTGCAACAGGATTGCGGTGGCCTGATTTTTGATATTAAAGGCGACTTTCATTACACGGTTTATAAATTTGCGGATGCGCTCAGTGGCGATAGTGAACGGCTGGTACGTTTAGGCATTGGCGGCCAATCTATCAATTTAATCGAAGGGCTATCGCCAGAGATGGCCGGTTCTTTTTTAAAATCTTCGCTTTTGTTAAGTGGACAAATGAGAGGAGATAATAGTTTTTTCAATGATACCGCTACCACTCTTTGCACTAATGCACTCGGCATACTGTCGTTTCTGCCTGAAAAATACACGCTCGCCTATTTACAGGATTACCTATTTAATACCACTGCCAAAACGCGCATTCAAGCAGAGATGGAGGTCTTAACATCTATTTTGGATGACAATAAACTACGCGCATTGCACAGTTACCAAGATTATATTGAAAACGTATTTGGAAAGTTTGAAGAGAAAACTAAGGCCAATATCATGGCAACGGTCGCGCAAGTGCTATCGCCTTTTCGCAACCCTGAATTAGTAGATGCTTTTTGCCGCTCCTCTCACCTGCAAATGGAAAAAGTACTGGATGGCACCATTTATTTACTCAGCTTGCCCTTGGCAGAATGGGGCTTGGGCGGCAAAATTGCCTATAATTTTATCAAGCTGCGTTTTTTTAATGTAATGCAAAAACGCCTAACGCAACCGAACTGGAACCAAGCGCGCCCTGTGTTTTTCCTGTGTGATGAATACCAAGAGATTGCCAGTGGCAATAAAGATAGTTTATCGGATTTGAATTTTTGGGATAAATCCCGTACCAGTAAAACCATCGGCATTGTTTCTGCACAATCGATCAGCAGTTTTTATGCGGCTATCGGTGATCGAGATATTGCGAACGCCATTTTACAGAATTTTAGGCAAAAGATCTGTTTTCGTACTGAAGATCAAACCACGCTAGATTATCTTAACCGGCTAACGGGGCAAGTAGAAGTTGAAAAACGCAGCTACAGCAAGCAGCGCGGCTCTTCCAGTAAAACCGTGGGTGATGGTACACAGTCCCATCAATCGAAAAGCGAAAGCATCAGTTATGTGGATAAACCCGTTATTGATGCACAATTGATGCGTAACTTACAACCCAACGAAGCCGTAGGTATTCTCGTCATACAAGGCCACAGCCGTGATGATGTACTGGATACCACCACATGCTAGAAACGCTGCGCTATCGCCGCGCGCTAGCCTCAAAAGGGTTAAGACGAGGTGAATTGCCTAAGCCGCCGCCAATAACTAACCGTTCAGGTTTTGGTAGTGCAGTGATTGGCATTTTTGCCTGGTCATTTTTAGCTTATTTTGTAGCGGTTAGCTTGTTTAGTCTCAACCAACACGAAGCCCAAATTGCACAACGCGTAGGCAGTGGGGTAATTTGGATTTTCATTTTACTGCCGTTTGTAAAAATTTTTTGGCGTGCCTTACGTTATTGGCAACGTCCAGATTTTAGTATTTATTATGATTTCCCTTTTATTCAACGTTTTATAGCAAATGCAGCTATTGCCTTTTATTTAACGCTTATTTTGCAAGCTTTTTTACCGCAGCTTATTCATTTATTCCCAAGTTTGACTGATAAATTAGTGCAATCATCACAGGGTTATAGTTACCGACACGGCCAGTATATACGTCATACCACGCGGTTAATCACGCATTTAAATGTACCTGCTTTTATAATGCTCTGGATTTCTTTTGCAATATTTTTATCCTTTATTACACGGTGGCTTTCTCGCCGCGCTCGTACAAGCAAGTCCAACCAGAAATACAGTAAAAATAAAGCCATTGAACACGCTCATGCCCTGCCCTTTGGTTTATGGGTGGGTGAATCAACCGGCTGGCTCGCGGAACTTTCACACAAGGCCAATTTAGCTGCCAAGCAGCAAGTAGCGCTGTTCCACGATGATTTAGCCCAAAATATTTTAATTCTAGGTGCTATTGGTTCCGGTAAAACCACGCGCGCCGTACACCCTTTTTTAATTCAGTTGCTGGATCAGCAATGCGGCGGCTTGATTTTCGATATTAAGGGGGATTTTCATACGGCGGTTAATCGATTTACGGAAATCACGCAACGCAATTACAGCATTTTAGGCGTACAACACACGCCATTTAATTTATTGGCAGGACTACCACCGGAAATAGCGGCCTCCTTTTTAAAGTCCGCTTTTTTACTCAGTGGCAATCGTTTTGATAGCTTTTGGGTGGATACGGCCACTGAACTGTGCCGCAATGTGTTAGGGGTATTGTTCTTTTTACCAGAATATTACAGCTTACATGGTTTGCATTGTTATTTATTTGATCATGCGTGGCGTGAAGAACGCTTGCAAGCATTAACGATAGTAAGCCTTACGCTCGATGATACGCAAAAGCGCTTGTTAATGGGTTATCAGCGTTACGAAACGGCTATTTTTAATTCGTTTGATGAAAAGGTAAAAGCAGGGGTTAAAGCCACCATTGCTCAAATTCTAGCGCCTTTCAATCACCCTGATTTGATCGATGCATTCTGTACCGCGCACCCTAACAGCGCGCGGCTAGAGGATGTGCTGGATGGTGAAGTATTTCTTATTAGCTTGCCTCTGGCGCGTTGGGGCTTGGGCGGAAAAGTGGCGTATACGCTAATTAAATTGCGATTTTTTAATATTATGCAAAGCCGCGTGACGCAACCGCATTGGAACCAAAACCGCTATGTATTTTTCCTGTGTGATGAATACCAAGAAATTGTGAGCGCGAACAAAGAGGGGCTTTCTGATTTGAATTTCTGGGATAAATCCCGTAGCAGCAAAACCATTGGCATTATTTCCATGCAATCAGTGAGTAGCGTGTATGCGGCGTTAGGCGACAGGGATTTAAGCCATGCCCTACTGCAAAATTTCCGGCAAAAAATCTGTTTTCGTACCGAAGATCAAAACACGATTGAAATGTTAAACCGCTTGCTCGGCACCGTAGAAGTGATACGGGTTACACAAGGCGAAAACGCAGGCAACTCGTCCGGCGGACAACACAGCAGCAGTCATAGCGGCACCAATACCAGTTATACCACGCAGCATAAACCGCTACTGGATGGGCAATTTTTCAGGACACTTTCGGGTGATTACGCGCTCGCGGTTCTATCCTTTAACGGCACAGGGTTTGATGATGTGTTGAAAATGCAGCCTTATTTTATTTAGGCAAAGGCTAAAACGGGTTATGGATTTCTTTTTAATGTAGTGAGCTAGTTTAATAGCCACACGCTAGGCACACTATAAAGGTGATTAAGACAGCTTGCTCCTGTATAGCGTAGGGTAATAGCTATTTTCCATTAAGTCTTCCCTGAAAGCTTTTTTGGCCTTGTTTTGGCGATTTTTATCAGGTACTTCTGCTATATTTAGCCGCTTACTGAAAAATATATAAACTCATTGTTTTTATTTTTAATCGGTAACCTGCATGATTTCCATGCACTTTTTAGGCCATATTTCTTTAGTAAAATGCTCTTTTAATATTGCTATTTTAGGCTGCTCAGCTTTAAAGTTCCGTAAAGAATGCGGCACAATTTGGTTCTTTTCCGCTTCGTTAAGTGAATGCAACCATTCTTTAAAAGCGAAGTCCAAAGCATTACTTTCAAACTCTGCCCTTCTCTTTTCTAACTCACGCTGTTTTTCTACGTAAATGCGTAAAGCTTCATCCTGGGGCGATTCATAATTACTAGGGGGCGCATAAGGTTGTCCATTTCGCAAAATGCCCATAAAATAATTAACTGGATTAGTTTTTAATACTTTTACTTTGTTATTACGTTTCAAATCAAAAGCAAAGGCATGGATAGAAGTTTGTACCATCTCAGCGCTCAATTTTCCTTGATGAGCAATTTGTAAGAAATGGGTCTTTGAAAACCCCACTTCACTTAAAGGCTCAATATCAACGTTATGCCATTCCTCCGCTAATTTTCCATTTTCTCTACTATCGCTAGTAGTAGTAGTATTTTTATTATTAATAATATAACTACTACTACTAGAACTATCTGTCCTAGGTTGTGTCCTAGGTTGTGACCTAACTTTGTCCTGGGTTTGTCCTAAGTTTTCCATGAATTTCCCTGTGTGTAATATTTCCTGGTAAATCAAATCAGGCAGTCCATATCGTGTCCAGCCACCGCGCCCATTTTTAAATTCCGCACGAATAATAGCTTCTTTTTTTTCTAACCGCTGTACCGTCTTTTGTGCTGATAATTTAGTGGTTTTACAAGAAATAGCTAAATGTTCAATAGATAAAGGTGCTGTGATTCTATCTCGTGAAAAATGGCCTTGCTCATAGATGAATAAAACAATTTCTCTTTGCAATCCAATCAAGGAAGAAAATTTTACTTTATTCTCTATTTTACCCGAATTTTGTCCTAAGTTTGTCCTAAGTTGTGTCCTAGGTTGTGACCTAACTTTGTCCTGAGTTTTTTCTTTTAGCCCTTCGTTTTGTCCTAAGTTTGTCTTGTGTTTGTCCGAACTTTGTCCTATGTTTGTCCTAGGTTGTGACCTAACTTTGTCCGAACTTTGTCCTATGTTTTTTCCATTTAATTGCTCTAGAGGGGGATTGTCAAAAATTCTAAAATGCGAGTGTGTTTTACTACCTGTTGATGATTGTTCATTTATCAAAGCATAATTAGCAGGTTCGTTTTTAGTGTTTAAGAGTTGCTTAGAGCTAACAAAAAACTCTTGTAACACTTTACCTTTAAGCGCCATTTGTGGTTTCTCCTAAAATCTTGCTCCACAAGTCCCTTATTAATTCATAATAATCCTGTGCAAGCGTTGACTTAGGTTCATATTCAATGACACTTAAATAAAGCACACGCGCTTCTTGTCCTTTTACACTTCGCCTTATTGGTATAGGCACAATTTTATTGCCATAGCTATTAACATACACACCATAAATTTGTTGGCTTAAGTTCGTTTTTTCCAACAGGGTAGGTATTAAAAAGAAATTGTCCCATTCAAGTTTCATAACATCTTGAAACTCAAATACTATGGAAAGGTTAGTCTCTAATGCTTCGTAGGTTTCAATATCACAACCTATAGGTGAAATAATAGTTTTTGAAGCAGTTAAAGCGCATTCAACAAGTTGATTCCAACTCGGGCTGTTATCAAAAATAATGACATCATAATCTGATAGTTCGCTAATTAATTTATCTTTAAATAAATATTCTCGCCTAGGTTCAAGCCTAAGTTTTTTCTCTAAAACATTAAGGTCAGGTGTTTCAGGGATAATATCTAAAGTAGGTAAGGTTGTGTGTTGAATAACATCATCAAGAGATGCTTTTTCAAAAAGATAATGATAAAGCCCTAAACGCCGTAAATTTTGCTTTTTTAAACTTTCAAATTCTTCTAAAGATTCAAATTTTGGTCTCGGTAAAGCATAGTTTGTGACAGAACATTGTATATCTAAGCCAATAATCAGCGTTTTCAAGCCGTTAAGGGCTAACATTCTAGCAAAATTATAGCTATAGGTAGTTTTTAAAACGCCGCCTTTAGGCGTGTAAACGCATACTACTTTTTGCTTTTTAGGTTTTTTTAAAAAGCCAAACCGAGCGCCAATTTCTGGTATTTGCTCTAATTTCCATTGTCTAACCTGTATCTTGCCTCTAGGCACTCTCTCAGCCTTCGGGATTTCTCCGCGTTCCTCCGCATTTAATAGCGTCTGGCGACTTATTTTTTCATTAAGAAGAAATAGATTATGGAGCTCAGAACTCGTCCAGAATTGCTTTTCCAAAATAATGCTCCCTAATTTAATAAATTGATGTATAAAATATTTTTTGATGTTTTTTATGTATAAAAATGGTTTAAACATCTAATTGCTATTATTTAGCATAAATTGATGAATATGTAAACAATGAAATGTACATTTTTTGTGTGTTTCTGAGCTACAGCACATCATATCGCTACTATCTATATTTTTATTCCTAATAACCTTAGGACAACAGAGCTTGTAAAAAATTATTAACAATTTTTGCAGCTAATCCTACGAATCAAGGTAAAATTAGCCAAGAAATTTAAGGGGGGATAGCCTTGTAATGCTATAATGCTATTTCGATATATAGATATAATTCATTGCGGGAGTTGTCCTTAATGCCTACGACTAGAAATAGTGTGTCACAAGAAAAAAAACTTCTTATCCGACTGCCAAAAGAACTGCATCAGGAATTAAGGCAATTAGCTTTTGAGCTAAATATCAGTATGGCCGAGCTTTGTAGAGAAGGTTTAGATATTGTCCTTAAAAAACATGGTAAGAAAGTAAAGGGAAAACCTATTAAATAAATATGGTATATATCGCGATATATTGATATATTATCCAAGCTAGTAAAGCAAAAGCGTGACGCGCAGTGCTGATAACACGTGCGCGCCACTAACCACAACAAAACTGTTTAGGAGTTATGCCATGGCTAAATCTAGTCTATCGTATGTCCGTTTATCTTTACAGGAACTTACCGCATTAAGTAATGTTATCCATATGAGCTTTCTTGCATTTGAGATAGGTGGCTATCCACCCTTCTTTGAGCCTTTTTTAAAGGCTATTTTGCAAATTATTAACCTAGGCTCAGCAGCTGTCATGCACGCCTTGCCAAAGGGTAGCTATACTGAGTTTTCAGCCGAAGTTGATAAGCTTGCAGGTTTTATTAAAGAAGTACAGATATTAACTCTTAAAAAATGAGCAGTAATAACAATGAGCGGCTTAATTAAGCCGCTCATTGTTAAATTAAGATAAGTAGTTTATACCAAAATTGGTATACTGATAAAAATAAGCTATAATTTTAAACAAGGTTACTCTATGGATAATATAGAATTAAGGCAAATTACATGGATTGGATCATCATTGAATGATTTAAAATCACTTCCTAAAAGTGTACAAAAAGAATTTGGGTTTTCTCTTCACCAAGTACAAGAAGGGAAAACACCATACAATGCAAAACACCTTAAAGGACTAGGTTCCGGCATAATAGAAATTATAAGTGATTATAATAAAAATACGTACCGTGCTATTTATGCAGTTAAATTAGGTGATGATATTTATGTTTTACATGTTTTTAAGAAAAAATCGAAAACAGGCATTAAAACACCTCAACAGGATATTAGTCTAATTGAGAAGCGACTTATTTTTGCAAAAGAAGATGCAAAAAAGCGAGCTAAATTAATTTAGGAGATTATTTATGAATAAAAATATATGCCAACGTAGTTCAGGAAATATATATAAAGATTTAGAGTTTTCAAACGCTGAAGAAATGCAGGCAAAGGCCATGCTAGCTTCACGGATCTTATCTATTGTTGAAAAGAAGAAATGGAATCAAGAAGCAGCAGCAAAAGCTTTAGGGATCACACAACCGAAAATATCTTTATTGAAACGTGGCCAATTTTCTGGATTTTCGATGGAAAAACTTATCAAGCTTCTGAATAAGTTAAACCAGGATGTACAAATTGTAATAAAAAACAAACCATCTTCATCAACACATACTGGACACATTAGTGTAGCCTATGCATAATTATATGAATTGAAGGGCTATAAAACATTGCGGAAAACAGGCGATCTCGGCAATGTTAAAAATGTAAGAGGAAATTTTATGTATGAAATGTGGCAAATTTTTTTACCAAGCTCGGATGATTTGATAAAAGCGTGGTCAGGTACTATAGAAAATCAAATTGACTATATGAAAGCTTGCTATAAATCTGTGGGAGCTGCTGCTTCAAAAATTAAAAATAAAGAAATTAAAAACATAGAACAATTATATAAATTCCTTGCGAAGGAAAGACATGATACCGCTGTATTTTTAAACCAGGAAGACGCAGCGAATATTGGCATATTGCGGGAACCTTCAACTGAAGGCAGTCATACCCCCCTTGATGATGCAGGAATTAATTCAAATAGTCGTTATGCTGATCAGTTTAATGAGTTAGAAGAAAAATTTATTAAAATTTATAGTTGCAAACCTACAAATCCATTTTATGAAATTTATGATTCTATTGATTCTATTGATTCTATTGATTCTATTGATTCTATTGATTTTATTGGAATTAAAAGCCCAAATAGAAATATCGAAATTCTTTCTACTATAAAATTTAATCGTACGAAAAAAGAACTTTCTATTTCTCATACAAAGTTAAGGACTGAAGATGAAATAATAAAGATGTGGAAATTTATTAATAATAGTTTTTCTTTTAAAATAATAAATTCAATATCAGAAATTAAGGAATTATATAAGGAGCTAGGGAAAATCGCTTGGTGGTTTGCTCACATCATGCCAACTAAGCGTGGAAATGCATCTATAACAGATATGCTGATAAAAACATTAGTTATTATCTCCAGTAAAGATAAATTACGGCCCTTTATCAAAGGTGTTAATTGGGATTTGCTTGCTATCTTCACACCAAATATAAAAGATTATGCAGAGAACTATAGTAGCTTATTTTGTGAAAATGTGCAGCCCGAAAAAGTATTCTTAAACAGATACAAAGAGCTTACCGAAAATTTTAGTAAATCTAAGAATGTCTTAAACCATTATTCAATAAAAGAAGAGAACCGGACAGCCCTGAATGCTATACCAGATACCTCTACATCCACGACAACTACTACTATGACAACGTCAGCAGCAAGTAGTAGTAATGCAAGTATAGTGACCCAGCAAACGCCTGCCACTACAGCTCCAACCACTTGTTTTTTTCCAACAAGCCCAACTTCGATATTAGAATCTAGTGAAGAAAAACAAGAAGAAGATAAAGAACTAGAAGAAACTTTTGCACTTTCGCTTAAAAAAAATTAAGAAGAAGACAATGCCGAAAATGCCTATTTTCGGTAAAGTTTACTACCTAAGCTCCTGAAAAATCAGGGACTAGCGTATAGAAAAGCCACCTGCAAAATACCGTAAACGGCAAAGTACAATAAACGTTCGTTTTTTGAACGGTTAGCGCCTATCCCAAAAATGCCACGTAAAAGCCGCTATTTTAGTTTAAAAATCCGTCTGTAAATCATAGTTTAATAACTTGCATAAACTTATGAGTTTTAAGACAATAGTTACTCCTCAATGACATTTGTCTAGCAAACTGAGTACGTCATTTTTGCTCGCAAAAACGGCTAATAAAATATTAAAGGAAAATATCCATGCTGATTGGCTATGCGCGTGTTTCAACCCAGGATCAAAATCTCGACTTACAGGAAGATGCGCTGCTTAAAGCAGGTTGTGAGAAAATTTTTAAAGACACTGCCAGCGGGGGCAAGTGGGATCGCAAAGGATTAATGGAAGTATTAGAGTTTGCCCGTAAAGGAGATACGCTAGTCGTTTGGAAGCTGGATAGGCTAGGGCGTTCATTAAAACACTTAATTGAAACCGTTGGTCTACTGCAAGAACAAGGAATAGGTTTTAAGAGCTTACAAGAGCATATAGACACCACCACGAGCGGCGGCAAACTAACTTTTCATATCTTTAGCGCACTCGCTGAATTTGAAAGGGCTATTATCCGCGAGCGAACGCAAGCAGGGCTAAATGCAGCGCGTGCGCGGGGCAGGCGAGGGGGGCGACCTCAAGCAATGGATGCAAAGAAAATTACAATGGCAAAGGCTCTCTATCAGGATAAAACTAACACTATTCCTACTATTTGCAACACTTTAAAAGTTAGCCGCGCCACATTATTTAAATATTTAAAAGTTGCCTAATAAAGCTTTATGCCCATTGTACGCATTTAAGTTACGCGTAACATGTGATATTATTTTGGCATGAAAAGGGAAGATAAAAATAAAATTAGCCTAACGGGGGCGCAGAGGGTCAAGCAATACCGTCAAGTTAGGCGAAAAGCTGGATTGGTGGAAGTTAGAACCTGGGTGAAAGAATCCGATTTTAAAAAAGTTCAAGGCCTGCTTTTGCCTTTTCGGCAAGATGCGGATGGCGTACTCCAAGTAATAGAAATTAATAAATATCCTGAACATGAATTACTAGAAAACTAATTATGTAGGTTCAATTGGCATATCTATCTCTAAAATTTAAGGTATTAAAATGCGAGCTAAATTTAATAAAGGTTTAAGGGTTTCAGAACCAATTACAATGCAGCTTGTCGTTAGCATGGAAAATAAACGGCAAACACAAGAAGACCTTTTGGCTTTCTTTGATTTGATTAATAGACATAATCAAAAAGGAAATATGATAAAAAATGTAGAAATTATCCTAAGTTGCTATTTACAGAGGCACTATGTAGGTGAGGCTAAAACTATTGAAATAAAGGCGATTTGGGAAACTGAAAATAGGCAATATTTAAAAGAATTATCAGTGCCTTGTGAAATACATAGTTGGAAAAAAATATATAGCCTTGAAAGATACAATGATTCTACGTTAAAAATCGAAAATTTATACAAGGAAGACCCTGCTTTTCAAACCATCGTTAATAACCTTGCCAAGCAACATTCTCATAAGGCTGATCATCAATCAGCAGTGAATTATCTTTTAGAGGAATGCGCTGCTTTTCTATCGCTAGATGGACATGTTGCTTATCCAAGTACCAGCCTTAACGGGGCTGTTACTTATGCTCTGGAAAAATTTAATTCTTCATTAGTATTTCATGGCTATATGCTTTATTTAGAGCCAGAAAAGAAGCAAGTACCAACAACATTTTTTAAACAGGCTATATCTACGCAATTAGAATTAGAAAAAGCGGATATGAGCCAGATATTAATATCTTGTTTAGGATTATCACGCCTGATGGCATCGTATGGTATATATAGCATAGAAAATCAAGAAAGATATTTTTCAAATATTCTAAAATTAACCGAACAGCATATAAATCTTGAAACTAACAAGGAGAGTAAAGAGAATGGAAGCGATAAAAAAAGGGGATTTACAAAGCAATTTGCTTAAGTTAGCTGATTTACATCTTGTACCCGTTATATTTAATGTCCTTGATGTTAATTATACCATCATCGATGCGAATGGAAATTACATAAGTCAAAATAACTCTACTAAAGATCATATCTCACATGGTTTATTGAAAGCCCAAGATATTGACGAGGTAACTTGGAACGATTGCAAACTAGTCATGCAAAGTAGAGAAAAAGCCATTAAGGAAGAGTTCTTTAGAGGCAGATATTATTTATCCATAAAACAGCCGCTTATTGAAAATGATGTCTGTATTGGAATTATGGTTATAAGTATTGATATAACTGAGCGTAAGCAAGCAGAGCTTGCTAAAGCTGAATTTCTTAGAAATATGAGCCACGATATTAGAACGCCCTTCGTAGGGATATTAGGTATTGCTAGGCTTCTCCAAAGCGAAGAAATTGATCCCGATAAACAGTTCTATTTGAATGATCTAGTAGGTTCCTCTGAAAGATTGTTAGCACTTTTAAACCAGATTCTTGAAGTGTCATATACTGATATTGATGGACACCCGCTAGAGCAAAGTGCTTTTAATATTCGAGATGTAGTTAATGAAGTGTCTGAGTTAATGGCCGCCGCTCTTAAACTTAAAGGATTAACACTTAATTTTAATTGCCAAGATAAAATTTTGAATACTGATAAATTCAGGCTTACTAGGATGTTATTAAATATGGTTGGTAATGCCATTAAATTTACCAAAAAAGGCCAAATTAACGTTGAGGTAGTCACTGAACCTAAATTAAAAATTATTGTAGAAGATACGGGCATTGGCATCCCTGATGATAAATTAAAATTTATTTTTAATAAATTTACTAAATTAAAGCAATCCGGTGAAAGCCAAACTTTTACTGGCTCAGGTATTGGCTTGTATATGGCAAAGCAATTTGCAAACGAATTAGGCGGAGATATTTTTGTGGAAAGTGAGCTGGGCAAAGGTTCAAAATTTACTTTTACTGAGCTTTAATTTTTTTATGTGGTGGAAATATTTAATTGAAGTTAGTTTTAGTCTTGGCTTATTTGTTAATGCACTGTTATTTATTCCGCAAGCTGTTAAAATTATTCGTACTAAAAATGCAGGAGATCTATCTTTAACCACATTTTTAGGATTCAATATTATTCAGTTTTTTACTTTTTTTCATGGCTATTTGCATAAAGATTATCTGTTAATGATAGGAATTTTACTAAGTTTTATTACTTGCAGTGTTGTTACCGTTTTAATAATTACATATCAAGTTAAAGCTTAAATTTTTCCAAAATTTAACCAGTTTGGGGGTGTAAGCCCTAACCGTCAATTTTGCTGACATGTCAGCAAGTTATCCTAATAAGGGTACCAGGCCGCTACGTATCGAGTACCCTATATTCAATGGTTTTTGAAATAGTACAATAGAAAAAAATTTAATTACTAGTAT
>CAIUAS010000214.1 GCA_903897205.1 uncultured Gammaproteobacteria bacterium | reverse complement strand
TATTATTTCTATCTACAGTATATTTAGGCGTTTTTACCAAGTCGCTTAATTAACGCATGTTTAATCGCTTTTCCACTTTAAAAGACCCGCAAAAGGAGCGTACGCTATTTAATCGACGCATCTGGACTATTGCCTTTTTTATTGCGCTATTAGTCTTTTGCCTAATTATACGTCTTGTTTATTTACAAATCTTTCAACATCAAGTTTATACGACCCTCGCTAAACAAAATCAGCTAAATCTATCCCCAGCCGAACCTAATCGTGGCTTGATTTATGATCGTAAGGGCGTCTTGCTCGCAGAAAATGTTCCTGTCTATAATTTAGTGGTTACTCCTAATCGAGCCAGTAATTTAAAAGCAAGCCTAGGGCAATTACAGCAAATTATTCCTATTAGCAAAGATGACCTCAACCAATTTTATAAACAATTAACCCTTCACAGACGCTTTGAACCACTGCCCTTACGCACCCGTTTAACGGAAGAAGAAGTTGCCCGCTTTTCAGTCAATCAATATCGCTTTCCTGGCTTCAATATTCAGGCCGAAATGATTCGACATTATCCTTTTGGTTCGGCTTTCGCATCGCTTGTTGGCTATGTTGGTCGAATTAATGCAAAAGAACTGGGGCAAGTGGATCCGAGTAATTACAGCGCCACTAATTTCATTGGTAAAACCGGCGTAGAAAAATATTATGAACCACAATTGCACGGCCAAGTGGGTTACAAACAAGTAGAAAGCGATGCAAGCGGCCAAATTGTAAGAATCGCTTCGCAAATTTTACCGACTCCCGGGGATAATCTTTATTTAACGATTGATAGCAAGTTACAGCTAAAAGCCCAGGAAATTTTAGGAGAACAACGAGCCGCTGTGGTTGCCATGAATCCACAAAACGGCGAAATCCTCGCACTCATTAGCACTCCCACCTTTGATCCTAATTTATTCGTCGCCGGCATCAATCAACATGATTATGACGCCTTAGAAAAAGCACCCGGGCAACCTCTCTATAATCGCGCACTGCGCGGCCGTTATCCGGCAGGCTCAACCATTAAACCTTTTATCAGCTTAGAAGGCTTAGTTAGTGGCGCAATAACACCCGATAGCGTTTATTACGATCCAGGCTGGTTCAAACTCAAAGATAGTGAACATACTTACTACGGCTTTAGGCGAGAAGCGCATGGCAATGTTAACCTGGTTAAAGCCATTACTGAATCCAGTGATATTTATTTTTATAACCTGGCCGTTAAATTAGGGATTGAACACATAGCCGATATGCTAAGCCGGTTTGGTTTTGGGCAAAAAACAGGGATTGATTTAAGTGAAGAATTAGCAGGCATCCTGCCCACTCCGCAATGGAAAGAAAAAATCACCCACAAACCTTGGTATCCAGGCGACACTTTAAATGTGGGAATTGGTCAAGGCTTTATGGAAGTAACACCTTTACAATTAGCGGCCGCTGTTGCTGGCATCGCCAATCGCGGGCAACGCTGGCAACCGCATGTCTTATTACACAGTCAAACCGCTGACGGTACTCAAACAGCTTACAGCTCACTAGCTTTGCCAAGTGTTGAATTAGATAAAAGTATTTGGAAAACTATTATTACTGGCATGAAAGGCGTTGCCAATTCACCTGATGGAACAGCCTATCCCTTTTTTAAAGACGCGGATTATACCGTTGCTGGAAAAACCGGCACCGCGCAAGTATTCAGCTTAAAAGGCCAACGCTATAATAAATCCATGCTACCGGTTAATTTACGGGATAATTCACTATTTATTTGTTTTGCTCCCGCCGATAAACCACAAATCGCACTAGCCGTTATTGTCCAAAACTATACAACCCCCGCCGCTCAAGTCGCTCGCCGGTTATTAGATTATTATTTTTCTACGCATCAAACGGATGGTACGGCTGATAAAAGTAATGATAACGCAACAGGTGCTATGGCAAACTGATCTTAACGCAATGCAAGCAACTCTTTAATAATATCCGGTTCTGCCAAAGTAGATAAATCACCCAGATCTTTTATAGCGCCGCCTTCCACTATTTTACGTAAAATACGCCGCATGATTTTACCAGAACGTGTTTTGGGTAAATTATTAACGAAATAAATAATATCCGGCTTTGCGATAGCGCCGATATGCTGAACCACTTCTTTTAATAAGGTTTCTTTAAGTGCTTCATCAACAATGACGCCTTGCTTCGGAATGACAAAGGCACAAATACCTTGGCCTTTTAAAGGATGGTTATATCCAACTACGGCGGCTTCTGCCATTTGTGAATTGCTGACTAATGCACTTTCTATTTCTGCCGTACCAATACGATGGCCCGCTGTATTAATCACATCGTCTACTCGACCTGTAATGCAAAAAAAGCCTTGCGCATCGCGCAAAGCGCCATCGCCTGTATAATAATAGCCAGGAAATTGCGTTAAATACGTATCAATATAACGCTGATGATCGCCATAAACCGTGCGCATTTGTCCTGGCCAAGACTGGGCCATCACTAAATTACCCGAGTTTTCACCCATTAAAAGTTTTCCTGCATTATCAACCAGCGCAGGTTTAACACCAAAAAACGGCAACCCTGCATAACCTGGTTTTAAAGAGGTTACTTCTGCAAATGCAGTAAGCATAAAACCACCCGTTTCAGTTTGCCACCACGTATCAATAACCGGACAATGCTCAGCGCCTACCACCTGGTAATACCATTCCCATACTTCTGGATTAATCGGCTCCCCCACCGTTCCCAATAAACGCAAACTGCTGCGCTTGGTTTGTTGAACGGGTTCATTACCTGAGCGCATTAACATCCGAATAAGCGTGGGCGCCGTATAAAAAATATTAACCTTGTGTTGATCGATAATCTGCCAACAACGACTAACATCCGGATAAGTTGGAATTCCTTCGTATATTAAAATAGTGGCACGATTAGCCAAGGGACCATAAACCATATAAGAATGCCCTGTAATCCAACCCACATCCGCCGTACACCAATAAATTTCATTTAAGCGATAATCAAATACTTGTTTAAAAGTAACGGTGGTATACAACAAATAACCGGCGGTTGTGTGTAAAACTCCTTTGGGTTTTCCGGTAGAACCTGACGTATAAAGAATAAATAAAGGATCTTCCGCTGCCATCACTACACACGGACAATTAATATCAGCATCCGCAATCGCAGCGCGATAATCAACTTCCCATTCATGCTGCCCGTTAATTTCAGCGCCCATTTTCGCAATCACTAAAACCGTTGTTACACTAGAGCAATTTTTCAAAGCCAAATCAACATTCAGTTTTAACGGCACTGATTTATTACCACGCACTGCTTCGTCGGCAGTTATTACTAATTTACATTGGGTATCTTGAATACGACTTTGTAAAGATTCTGCGGAAAAACCAGCAAAGACAACCGTATGAACTGCACCAATACGCGCACAAGCCAACATTGAAATAATAGCCTCTGGAATCATAGGCAAATAAATACAAACTCTATCACCTTTACTAATTCCTTTACTTAACAATACATTTGCCAACCGACAAATTTGCTCGTGCAATTGCGCATAAGTAAAATATTTCACTTGCTCAAACTCATTACCCTGCCAAATAATCGCAGTTTCATTCGCGCTATTTACTAAATGCCTATCCACACAATTAAAACAAACATTCAACAAAGCCCCCTCAAACCACCGCACATTCGCTTGCACCAAATCACCGCTTAAAACAGTATCCCACGGTTTATACCAAGCTAAAGCTTGCGCTTGTTCAGCCCAAAATTCAGCGGGTTTTTCTATTGAAAATTGATATTGCTTAAGATAATCAGCAAAATTATAAGGTCCACTGGCGCGCTTATTAGCATCGGCGAGATAAGTTTTTTCAAGCATGCGTTAAATCCTTATTATTGGAGTACAACACTTGGACTCCCTAAATATCAAATAAATTCAACACGGCAACCGCCCTGTTTATTAAGCGATAAAACATTCCACAACCAAGGCACTAACGCATTTAATTTTTCTTCCAACTGCCAAGGCGGATTAACAATCACCATGCCACAACCATTCAAGGTATTTTTAATTTCAGTAGAATAAATAGTTAGCTCTGTCACTAAAATTTCTTTATCAACACGCGTTTTTATTTTACGTAAAAAATGATTGGTAATCATTCTATCTTTTAACGGATACCAAACCGCATAAACTCCCGTCTCCCATTGCTGCAACCCCATTACCAAAGCATCGATAATTTTCGCAAACTCATTCTCTTGTTCATAAGGAGGATCAATTAGCACCAAACCACGCCGTTCTTTCGGCGGCAAAAAAGCTTTGATAGCCTGATAACCATCAACATGATGCACTGCTACTTGCTTATCATTCCAAAATACTTGCTTTAAATACTTAACATCTTCTTGATGCAACTCGCTAAGAATCATTCGATCTTGCTCGCGCAGCAAATGCCTCACCACACAAGGCGAACCTGGATAATAACGCGGCATCACCGTGATATTATCCACCTTATTATAAGCGGCTATCGCGGCTAAATAAGGCTTAAGCAATGCTGGATAATTTTCTGCGCGCAACAATGGCACCAAGCCTGTCGCATACTCCTGTGTTTTTTGTGCTGCTGCCTGCTGTAAATCATATAATCCTATCCCAGCATGCGTATCCACATAACAAAAAGGTTTCTCTTTACTTAACAAAGATTGTATTAACACGCTAACAATAGCGTGTTTAAAAATATCCGCGAAAATACCCGCATGATAAATATGGCGATAATTCATAATAATAAAGTTATATGTGAAGGATACTTAAAATAATTTCAATAAAAATTAATAAAATAATAATAAACTCTAACTTGCTTGAATGACTATGCTGAAGTTGATTATTTAACACATCGAAAATTTCATGAAGGACATCCAACTTATGATTCAATGCCGCCACTCGTTTAGGGATATCCAAAAATTGTTCGGTCATAATATAATAAGCTTC
>CAIUAS010000213.1 GCA_903897205.1 uncultured Gammaproteobacteria bacterium | reverse complement strand
GATATTGTTAAGCAACATTGCAGAGCTGCTGAAGGGAAATACAAATAATGACCGAAGAACAACTCGAACAAGAAACGCTAGGCTGGTTATCTGAAATTGGCTACACGCACATTTATGGCCCCGACATTGCTTGCGACAGCAACACGCCCGAGCGCAATGATTATCAGGAAGTATTGCTGATTGATCGTTTGCGTAAAGCAATTCATCGATTAAACCCTGATATTCCCTTATCAGCGCGTGAAGATGCCTTGCTACAAATACGCGATTTAAATACGCCCGTTTTATTATCCGCCAATCGTCATCTGCATAATTTCTTAATTAATGGCGTGCCCGTAGAATATCAAAAAGAGGGTGAAACGCGCGGCGATTTTGTGCGTTTAATTAATTTTGAAAAACCCACAGAAAACGAATGGCTGGCTATCAATCAATTTTCAATTAAAGGCGCAAAGCGTACTCGCCGCCCAGACATTATTCTGTTTATAAATGGATTGCCATTAGTCGTCATTGAATTAAAAAATCCAGCAGACGAAAACGCGGATGTGTGGAAAGCCTTCAGCCAAATTCAAACTTATAAAGAGCAAATCCCCGATTTATTTCAATACAACGAAATGTTAATTATTTCAGATGGCAGTGAAGCACGCATGGGATCGCTTTCTGCGAATGTAGAACGTTTTATGTCGTGGCGTACGATTGATGGAATAACACTTGATCCGCTCGGACAATTTGGTGAACTGGAAACGTTGACACGTGGAATTCTTGATCCTGCTTATTTATTAGATTATTTGCGCTTTTTTATTTTATTTGAAGAGGATGGCGAACTTGTAAAAAAAATTGCAGGCTATCATCAATTTCATGCGGTGCGCGCTGCAATTCAGCAAGTTATTATGGCTTCACAACCCGAGGGCAGTAAAAAAGGGGGCGTCGTGTGGCACACGCAAGGCAGTGGTAAAAGTATCACCATGACGTGCTTTGCAGCGCGCGTGATGCGCGAAACCACGATGGAAAATCCAACAATTGTTGTTATTACGGATCGTAATGATTTAGATGGACAATTATTTGGGGTTTTTTCATTAGCACAAGCTTTATTGCGTGAGCAACCCATACAAGCAGAAACGCGGCAAGATTTGCGCGTTAAATTAAATAACCGTCCGTCCGGCGGAATTGTATTTGCCACTATCCAAAAATTTATGCCAGGAGAAGATGAAGATATTTTTCCTGTGTTATCTGATCGCCGTAATATTGTGGTTATTGCAGATGAAGCGCACCGCACTCAATATGGTTTTATCGCGGAACTTAAGGGAAAACCCGGCAAAGAAAAATATATTGCAGGTTATGCACAGCATTTACGTGATGCACTACCAAATGCCACATTCGTTGCATTTACGGGTACGCCTGTGTCAGCAGAAGACCGTGATACGCGCGCCGTGTTTGGTGATTACATCCACATTTACGATATGCAACAGGCAAAAGAAGATGGCGCGACTGTCGCTATTTATTTTGAATCACGGCTTGCGAAATTATCGCTTAATAAAAATGAAATGCCGACACTGGACGATGATGTCGATGAATTAGCGGAAGATGAAGAAGATAGAGAACAAGCTAAACTTAAATCCCGCTGGGCTGCATTAGAAAAAATAGTCGGTGCTGAACCACGCATTAAACAAGTGGCGGCTGATTTAATATCGCATTTTGAAGAGCGTGGCAAATCACAATCTGGCAAAGCCATGGTTGTAGGGATGAGCAGAGATATTTGCGTACATCTTTATAATGAAATTATTGCATTGCGTCCTGAGTGGCATAATGAAGATCCGACGAAAGGTGTTATTAAAATTGTCATGACCGGTTCTGCCAGTGATAAACCTTTATTGCAGCCACATATTTATGCTAAAAAAATAAGAAAAGATTTAGAAAAGCGTTTTAAAAATCCAGAAGATGAATTATGTTTGGTGATTGTACGCGACATGTGGCTGACGGGTTTTGATGTTCCCTGTGCGCACACGCTTTATGTTGATAAGCCTATGAAAGGCCATAATCTTATGCAGGCTATTGCGCGTGTCAATCGCGTATTTAAAGATAAGCAAGGCGGTTTGGTCGTTGATTATATCGGTATTGCTAATGACTTAAAAAAAGCGCTTAAAGATTATACGGCAAGCCATGGCCGTGGTCGACCTACCGTTGATGTGCATGAAGCATATGCTGTCTTAGAGGAAAAACTCGATATTTTGCGGGGAATATTGCACGGATTTGATTATAGTAAATTCCTGAGTAGTGGTCACAGTTTACTTGCAAAAGCCGCTAATCATGTTTTAGGAATACAAGACGGTAAAAAACGTTTTGCTGATACAGCGCTTGCGATGTCGAAAGCGTTTAGTTTGTGTTGCACGCTGGATGAAGCAAAAGCATTACGTGAAGAAGTTGCTTTTATGCAAGCGATAAAAGTCATATTGACTAAGCGTGATATCAGCGCAAAAAAACGCACCGATGAAGAGCGCGAACTTGCTATCCGGCAAATCATTAATTCTGCTGTTATATCAGGCGAAGTGGTTGATATTTTTAATGCGGTTGGATTAGATAAACCTAATATTGGTATACTCGATGAAGTATTTCTGAATGAAGTACGTAATTTGCCCGAAAGAAATTTAGCCATTGAATTATTAGAGCGCTTACTCGAAGACGAAATTAAAACACGTTTTGCAACCAATGTTATTCAAGAAAAAAAATTCTCAGAGCTTTTAGTTAATACAATTACGCGTTATCAAAACCGTGCCATTGAAACTGCACAAGTCATGGAAGAATTGTGTGAGATGGCCAAGAAATTCAAAGAGGCTGTGCAGCGTGGTGAGTTTACAGGGCTTAATGAAGATGAATTAGCATTCTATGATGCGCTCGCCAATAATGAGGCTTCTGTTAAAGCGTTGGGTGACGAAACACTCAAAAAAATTGCGCATGAGCTGACAGAAAATCTTCGAAAGAACGTCAGTGTAGATTGGTCGGTGCGTGAAAGTGTACGTGCTAAACTGCGATTAATGGTTAAGCGAATTTTGCGCAAGTATAAATATCCACCTGATAAGCAAGAAGAGGCAATTGGATTAGTGTTAAAACAAGCTGAAACTTTAAGTGCGGCTTGGGTTTAGAACGTTGTTTATTATTTTGGTAATTCGTAGAAAACTAAGGAGGCAAAAATGCTAATGCCTGATTATCAATCAGTTATGTTGTCCTTGCTTAAGCTTATTACTAAAATTATAATTCAACAATATATTTAGGCGAAAAAGCTTGTATTGATCGCATATACAACGCATTGTGTGGAAAAACAAATATGCAAGAAGTAGCAATTAACAATATTAAAGGCGACGCGGACACCTTAATTAATCTCGCAAAACAAATAAGAATATTGAACCAGGAAAATTTAACATTAAAATCCCGTATAGCCAAAATAGAAACCGCCAAAGCAACAGGATACATAACGAGCCAATCTACTATAAATACACGCACCGATACCAATAATAATAATGCTTCTGATCAATCTATTAATGAGCTCCCCAATTTAATCCCAAAAAACAACATTTAATATTGAGCAACAGCAATTCCCGCTGCTACAACGGAAATTGCCAAACCTGCTTACAGGCTAAAAAATGGGAGTGTCAGTTAAGGTGTGTAAATAGCGGTTTAAATTTTCATGTAGATCATTACGATTAACATGAAAAGAATTTAACATCCTGGTAGGCATTAAGCCTGTGGACATGCGCAAGGCGATCGATGGTTTGAACGTGCTAGTGATGGAGCACTTGGTTGATGCCGACAACAAGAATTATCAGAAAAATTG
>CAIUAS010000212.1 GCA_903897205.1 uncultured Gammaproteobacteria bacterium | reverse complement strand
TGGTTTGTTTAGCTTATTATTCATTATCCTTTCTTTATCGCTTTTTGGCCTTTATGAACTGCGCTTACCTGTCCGCTTAAATCACTATTTCACCCAATTAAGTCAACGTCAGCAGGGCGGCACTTATTTAGGTGTAATAGTAATGGGCTGTTTATCCGTATTAATTATTTCACCTTGTGTCACTGCACCTTTAATTGGCACCTTAACTTATTTAAGTAGCACCGGTAATGTTTTATTAGGCAGTACCGCTTTATTCGCGATGGGATTAGGGATGGGAATTCCCCTTATTATTGCAGGTACTTTTGAAGG
Source organism: uncultured Gammaproteobacteria bacterium (assembly GCA_903897205.1). Classification (GTDB taxonomy): domain Bacteria; phylum Pseudomonadota; class Gammaproteobacteria; order CAIUAS01; family CAIUAS01; genus CAIUAS01. The sequence goes on along the minus strand of CAIUAS010000212.1, from coordinate 8,747 downwards.
AAAGTGGTTACCAAAATCGGGACGATGGTTAGTAGGAGTCAAAGCTTTTTTTGGAGTGATGCTAATAGCACTTGCAATAGGATTATTACAACGTGTCATTCCGGCTCAGATTGCAATGATGTTATGGGCAGCATTTTGCATTATTTTAGCGGTCTATTTAGGGGCGCTAAATAAAACTTTTAGGCGAGGGTGGCATAATTTTTGGCGTGGCATAGGAATTATTTTATTAATTTATGGTAGCGCTTTATTAATTGGTGCTTTGCAAGGCAATACAAATCTACTGCAACCATTAACTATTAATAATTCGGCAACGACTAATAATAACGTGCTAAAATTCCAATCGATAAAAACCGTGCAAGATTTGCAACAAATCTTAACGCTTGCAAAGCAGCAAAATAAACCCGTCTTAGTCGATTTCTATGCCGATTGGTGTGTTTCATGCAAGCAGATTGAGCATTTTGTATTTCAAGATACCCAAGTACAAAGTGCATTAAGTCATTTTATTTTAGTGCGTGCCGATGTCACGGCTAATAATGCCAATGACCAAGCATTGGAACAATATTTAAATGTTGTTGCACCGCCAACCATTATTTTCTATGGGAAGGACGCGCAGGAAATTAAAGAGGCGCGAGTGATTGGAGAAATAACGGCGGAACAATTTTTGCAACGATTGCCGCAATGGTAGCATGTTTAAAATTCAAGACAATTAAAAGTGAGAATCATCATGTCTAACAAAATCTCTTTAAAAAATAAAATTGTATTAATAACCGGCGCATCGAGTGGCATTGGTTATGCGTGTGCTGAACGATTTGCGCAAGCAGGCGCTAAATTATTATTATGCGCTAGAAGAATTGAGCGCTTGGAAAAATTAGCTGAAGAATTAATCAATAAATACAAAGTAGCAATACATTATTTTCAGTTGGATGTAACGAAGGAAGCTGAAATTACAACTCAAATAAATGCATTACCAGCAGAATGGCGTGTTATAGACATCCTAGTTAATAATGCTGGCTTAGCACGTGGTTTGAATAATTTTCAGGAAGGCTCTACGCAAGATTGGAATGAAATGATTGATACTAATTTAAAAGGACTCTTATTTGTAACCCGACAGGTGTTACCTGGCATGGTAGCAAGAAATGCCGGCCATATTATTAATATTGGTTCAGTAGCAGGGCATGAAATTTATCCCAAAGGGAATGTTTATTGCGCCACTAAACATGCAGTTAAAGCCCTGACACAAGGATTACGCATGGATTTATTGGGAACAAACCTTCGAGTAACATCGATTGACCCAGGTATGGTGCATACTGAATTTAGTCTAGTGCGTTTTAAAGGCGATCAAACTTTAGCAGAAAATCCTTATAAAGGATTAAAGCCCCTAACTGCAGAAGATATTGCCGATGCTATTATATATAGTGCAAGCTGTCCGCCTCATGTCAATATTAGCGAAATGTTAATCATGCCGACAGCACAGGCGGCGGCCACTTTAGTGCACCGAGAATAATTTTTTATACTCACTAAAAGATCCTACTTATCAAACGAGATGCGACATGCTAAAAAAAATAATGCTAGGAACCGTATTAGTTATTAATTTAATTTCAATTAGCGTCAATGCTGAAACGCTCAATAGCCAGCAAAACATCGCGAGTGCTCAGGCAAGCTCAAAAGCTTATGCGGCAGATTATAGCGCAGTTCATTGGTATCGTGATTCGGCTGAAAGTGAGGCAATTTATCGTGAAGTGTATTCACTGGCAGCACAAGTAATAAAACAGCAAGTGACGGCACAAAATTTAAAGCCGCAGCAATGGGGAATTGTGTTAGATATTGATGAAACAGCGCTAAACAATACAAAATGGGATTATGAACGTGATGCGCAAAATAACCAGGAAAACTGGAATACTTTCGCGGCAACCGGCCAATCTCTTCCAACCCCTGGGATTAAAGCGTTTATTAAGGCGATTCATCAATTAGGTGGCTATATTAATTTCGTTTCAAACCGCTCGGCTTATTTACAAACGGTTACCGAGAAAAATTTAAAAGAACAAGGTATGTATTTTGATCAAGTGTTACTAGACGCGAGTAATAAAGGTACCGCATTAGTTGATAAAAACCCACGCTTTAATGCCATTATCAATGGTCAAGCTCCCTCAAAATTACCCGCGCAAAAAATTATTGCGTGGTTTGGCGATAATATCCAGGATTTCCCTAAGCTTTATCAAAAGCAAATGGTGAAGCTAGATCCCAATGGAAAAGCCTACCAAAATTTTGGCACACACTTTTTTGTATTGCCAAATCCAATTTACGGCAGCTGGCAAGCAAATACTTTTAAATAATATTAATTTATAATAAATGCTAGGAGAAAAAATGATGCTTGAAATTCGCCAAATTAAAAATAATCAAGACGAGAGCTTGAAAATAGCAGGAATTATAGAAGAGATACTTATTCATGAATATGAATTTAAACCTACAATCTGACTCAGTATATGCAGTCTGCAATGTGCAAATGCAACTAACCAAAACAGCATGGGAAGTGAGCGTTTCTCAATCCAATGAAAAACACATGAATAACCAGGCTTTATACACCAATAAAATATAAAAAACTCAGTCGCATAGCGAAGGAGTTAATAGTTTCCATGATAAAAACAACCATGCATAAAAAGCCTGAAATACCAACGGAACGTTTTAGTCAAACCGTGCAAAATTATATTAAATACCGACCCTCTTATCCCAAAGAAGTGGTTGAAGTACTTATTGATGAATGCGGTTTAACAAAAGCCAGCATAATTGCTGACGTGGGTTCAGGGACCGGTATTTTATCGAAATTATTGCTAGATCATGGCAATACTGTGTATGGCGTTGAACCTAATCATGCCATGCGCACAGCGGCAGAAGCATATTTAAAAAGTTATGCTCATTTCCATAGCATTAGCGGTACGGCAGAAGCAACCTCATTAAGCAGCCATAGCGTTGACATCATAACTGCTGGAACTGCTTTTCATTGGTTTGATGCAGACAAAACAAAAATTGAATTTAAGCGCATCTTGAAAGCGAGGGGATGGGTATTATTAGTGTGGAACGTTAGAAATACTGAATGTTCCAGCCTGTTGCATGAATATGAAAATTTAATTCTTAAATATGGCACAGATTACGCGGAATCACGCGCGAGCAAATTTGATAAAACTGTTTTGGAAGAAAAATTTTTCGCGCCATTTGCAATGAAAATGCAGTCTTTTAAAAATAGCCAGCAATTTGATTGGGAAGGTTTGCAGGGAAGATTGTTATCAACTTCTTATAGTTTAAGGACCGGTGAGCCGGGTTATGAATACATGTTGAGTGAATTAAGAAAAATTTTTGATCGGTATGCGCAAAATGGAAAGGTCGATTTTTTATATGATACGAAATTGTATTATGGGAAGTTGTCCAGGTGATTTAAGGCAAGCACTGCCAATAGATTGTTGGTGTAACCCGCCGAATTAGTAAAAAGTACGCATTTTTAGCCTGGAAATCTTCAGGAAAAAAGCAGGGCTACTTTTTGCCCCGGAATACGCACCCGGGGCATTTTGTTCGCGCTCAATTCTATCGATTTCCGGTCAATAATTTTATATTGTGCGATCAGTAACCGCTCTGTGAAAGCAATAGCGACCTTTTCCATGTTGCCAATTCCAGGGCGTTTGCGGATTGCTACTCGCAAAATCAACCATGGCAAGTTTATTATTAGCAGCCAGATTGAAAGTCGCGCAGAGTTCAAAAGATACCTTGGTCAATACATGATATTCATAAGCATTGCCTGTTTGAGGATCGCGCGGTGCTTTGAAACCGGTAGCACTATTGGTTAAAGCATCTAATGAAACCGGCAGTTTCTTATTATCCTTCCAATATAAAATGATCCGTGACTCAAGATCCTCCAGAGCATAGATTCGGTTTTGATCCATACGAAGTAAGCGCGCGTTAAAAGGTGAGCCAACGATAGTAAAACCATAACCGATGCTTACAATGGCAATGAATGATAGGAATAAACCTATTATCCTCAATTGCCATGTGCGCCAGCCAAATCTTAATTCACGGATGAAAAAATAAAGCAGCCAGGTGAAAATAAGAAAGAGCACCAGCACTTTTAATAAAAATTGCGAATTGAGATCGCCATTTAAAAAACAATAAACTAAGCTTATGGCGTCGCACAAAATTACAATACTCGCCACAAAAACAGCTAAATAATTCGCCCATTTTCTAATGGACAGTTCTTTTTTTTCAGGGAATTGCCGACATTCGCGCTGAATAATTGTAAATAAAATCAAATAAGCAGGAAAGGCAATAGCTAAAACAGCTGTATTCCAACGAATGAACTCAGTAGGGGCTTCATAACTTATGTTCGGTGTGTGTGATAATATTATTATATCAATATAAGAAAAAATCTGTCCGGTAAAGCTTATTATGCTGGCATAAAGCATGATAATGGCTAACAAAGACAAGCAAAAATTCTTAGGATGGGCGCTGATGCGGTTAGTATAAGCTATAGGGGGCATAGTATGCGGTCCGTGATTAAAGAAAGGTGTATTTTCCTATAAGGGATAAGATTAACCAATAGGCTATAATTCAGATAAGGAAAAAATAGGACCCAATTAGTAATGGAAGTCGCACTCAAGCTCGGTCAACTCGAATTCTATATTAACCAGGAACTAAGCCTGGATTAATTTTTTATCCGGCAGCAATTTTATCCACTTTCTGAAAGCCACGTGGTAACACATTGCCGCGCAAGCCACGATTGCCTTTGTAATGTTTTAAATCCCCAGGTTTTAAGGTAAAGCTGCGTTTGCCGGTATATAAAATAAGATTTTCATTTGGAGTGAGTACCGCAATGTCCACAACAAATTCTTCACGCGTAGCTAATTTAGCAGGCGGTATTTGCATGATTTTATTGCCTTTACCACGCGGTAGCATCGGTAATTCTTTGATAGAAAATACTAATAATTTACCCGTATTACTTACCGCGGCAATTAAATCTTTTTCACTATTTTTAACAACACAAGGGGTTAATACACGGCTATTTTCAGGCAATTTTAAAACAATTTTACCACCGCGATTCTTACTCAATAATTCTTCTAACTTAACAATAAAACCATAACCCGCATCGGACGCTAATAACCATAACTGCTCAGGGTCACCAATAAATATCCCTTCGAAGGTTGCACCTGATGGAGGGTTCAATTTACCCGTTAAAGGCTCACCTTGCCCACGTGCCGAGGGTAAAGTATGGGTAGGTAAGGAATAAGTTCGGCCGGTTGAATCAAGAAAAGTCACTAATTGATTACTTTTGCCTAACGCAGCCATTTTAAAACTATCGCCCGCTTTATAACTTAAGGTCGTGGGATCTATTTCATGCCCTTTTGCAGCGCGTACCCAACCCATGGTTGAAAGCACCACCGTAACGGATTCGGTTGGTAATACTTCAGTCATTTGCATCGCTTGCGCGGCCGCGCGCTCTACTAAAGGAGAACGTCGTTTATCACCGTATTTTTGTGCATCGGCCACTAATTCACTACGAACCAACGCTTTTAACCGAGTCGCAGAGCCTAAGATTTTTTCTAAATTATCCCGCTCTTTAGCTAATTCAGCTTGTTCGCCGCGAATTTTTATCTCTTCTAGTTTAGCTAAATGACGTAACTTTAATTCGAGAATCGCTTCCGCTTGCGTATCGGTCAACGCAAATCGTTGCATTAAAACGGATTTTGGTTGTTCTTCCGTACGAATAATATGAATCACTTCATCAATATTTAAGAAGGCTATCAATAAACCATCGAGAATATGTAAGCGCGCAATCACTTTATCTAAACGATATTGCAAGCGACGTCTTACTGTTTCAGTGCGAAATTGTAACCATTCGGTTAAAATTTCCAGTAAACCTTTTACTCTGGGTCTGCCGTCAAGGCCAACCATATTTAAGTTGATACGATAACTGCGTTCCAAATCGGTAGTTGCAAATAAATGCGTCATTAATGCGTCGACGTCAATGCGATTAGAGCGCGGTTCGATGACCAAACGAGTCGGGTTTTCATGATCAGATTCATCACGTAAATCAGCCACCATAGGTAATTTTTTATCGCGCATTTGTGCAGCAATTTGTTCCATGATTTTTGCGCCGGAAACCTGATGGGGCAGCGCAGTAATGATAATGTTATCGTCCTCTCCAACGTAAATGGCGCGCATTCGCAAGCTCCCAGTTCCCTGGCGATACATCGTCATAATTTCTTGTTTTGGGGTGATAATTTCGGCGGGGGTTGGAAAATCAGGCGCTAGCACATATTGAGCAATATCTTCTAAGCTTGCTTTAGGATTATCAAGAATATGAATACAAGCGTTAACCACCTCACGTAAATTATGGGGCGGGATATCGGTTGCCATGCCCACTGCAATACCGGTTGAGCCGTTTAATAAAACATTAGGCACGCGCGCTGGTAATAAGGAGGGTTCATCTAAAGTGCCATCAAAATTCGGGGTCCAATCAACGGTGCCTTGCTCTAATTCACTTAATAATAATTCAGCATAAGGCGATAAACGCGCTTCAGTGTAACGCATCGCAGCAAATGATTTCGGATCATCAGGTGAGCCCCAATTGCCTTGGCCATCGATAAAAGGATAGCGATAAGAAAAGGGTTGTGCCATTAATACCATGGCCTCATAGCAAGCTGAATCACCGTGAGGGTGAAACTTACCTAATACGTCACCAACCGTACGCGCCGATTTTTTATATTTCGCAAGCGCGCTTAAGCCTAATTCCGACATGGCATAAATGATACGCCGTTGCACCGGTTTTAAACCATCGCTAATGTGTGGAAGGGCGCGATCTAAAATAACGTACATGGAATAATCCAGATACGCTTTTTCAGTAAAAGCACGTAAAGGTTGTTGCTCTGCTGTTTCTTGAGTAAATGCTTTTGCCATTGGATTTTCTTAATGTAGAGATAATAAAACTGCTATTTACATGCTTATTTAAAAGTGGGGGGTAGTATAGGTTGGGGGTATTTAAAATGCAAATGGCAGCCTCTTCCAATACAAGATGCGTCTGAAAATGAGTAAAAACCGTTCATGCTGGGGAAATGAATACCTACATGAACGACACAAGGCTGACTGAACTTAAGGAAATTGAACAATTCCTGGTGGGCGCGGAACCCCAGGCATGCTGAAGCGAAACGGGACAAGGGTATGGTGCGCGATTATCTCTAGAAGATATTTTATTATTACCTGAAGATGAAGTGACCCAAATGGAAATCATTTTTGGATTAGAAAATACTTCGCAGCGCGATTCGTTTATAAGCTGCAATAAGAATCAAGCAAGTGATTAAATAAATCGTGGGTAAAAGTAATTTGCTAATAGAAAATAAATTCAAATTTAATACTACGATCGTGGCTGTGCCCATATTAATAAAACTCATTACGGCCGAACCATGGGCTTTGTCTGTGACGCTATTCATCGCTAGTATGGATGCATTGGGTTGAATGAGCGATAAGCCAAAATATACAATGATTAGTGGAAGGAATAATCCTGTGATCACAGGTAAATGCAGTATGATGGTTGTGAGCATTAATAAGCTGCCTGCACAGATAATGATAATTCCTAAGCGAATGATAAAGTCTGACGCATATTTTTTAGCTAGATAAGCGGCGCACAGGCAACCGAAGATCAAGCCAAGCGGGGGTAAAAGATTGGCGATGCCATATTGTGAGCTGTTAATGCCAAATAAGTTAATGGCAATAAAAGGCCCGATAGTCGAAAATATATAAACAAAGCAGGTGCACAAGCCCATTAAAAATCCGCTGGTAATGAGGGTTGGGTTTTTAAATTGCAAACAGTATTCGGGAATTAAATGATTTAATTTGAGAGCGTCCAAATCTAAAACTTTTTTAGTTTCAGGCAGTCGGGTTGTTAATAATAATAAAATGGCGCCGTAGATTGCGCTTGCATAAAAGCAGCTTGTCCAGCCAAAATGCGTTGTAAAAAATCCGCCGATAGCGATGCTTAATCCTGGCATAACGCCAAATGCTAGCATGATATAGGCTGTTTTTTGATTGGCGATTTTAGGCCCATAGCATTCATTGATTAAGGTAAATGCCATTTTGAGCCCAACGCCGGAACCTAATGCGGACAAAAAACGTCCGATAACTAAAATGGAAAATTCATGCAGGGTACCTGCTAAAACACAAATCAGGCTGCTAATGATCTGTAAAAAAATACCAGCGTATAAAGCAGGTTTTCTGCCAAAGCGATTGGCGAGCGGCCCATAAATTAATTGCCCTAGGGTATAGCCAATTAAAAACCAGGTCATGGTCAGTTGGGTTGTGTTACTGCTGACTTCAAAATAGCGCGCAATGCTGGGAAGCGCGGGGCTGTAAAGGACGGCATTGGCAGAAGCAAAAGAAATCATCAATAGAAGCGTGAAAGTATTTAATTTGTAGCGGGTTTGCATGGAATAGTTTTCTTAAATAAATTTTGTCCGAGTATAGCCCTTGATAAAATGATAGACAATAAGCTATAAAAAAACCCATTGTTAATTATATTACAATAATTGGCGATTATTTGAGTTTATGGTGGTAATGCAAATTCTCAACAAAGCCGATATTTTCAACCCAGGATAGCCTCTTCCAATACAAGGAGCCAGGAATTATATTTGAAAAATGGGATGAATTAGCAATGCAATCAACAAGGTTTCTGCCGGTTAGCCTATTGGCTTGCGCTTTGGTAAACTCTTCCT
>CAIUAS010000211.1 GCA_903897205.1 uncultured Gammaproteobacteria bacterium | reverse complement strand
TATTTAGACGAACCAACTCTAGTAAATCTCCAAGCCGCTTTTATAAAAAACTATTCCTTGCTAGAACTTGATCCCCAAGAATGGCAAGTAGGCCCGTTTGCGGGACTTTCAGATTATAATAGGCGTGTCTGGTTAAATAAATCGCTAACGCAGCAATTGCAGCAAAGTTTACAAGAATTTTCGCTGGAAATGGCTGAAATTCGTTCGTGCAGCGATTTCTTTCAAGCCATTATTCGCCGCAACCAGGCGGCCGCAAAGTGTTTACGCGATGCCGCTCGTGAAGATGATATTAGCATGGTCAAAAAAATGCTTGCAAAAGGTGTGAGCACCAATGGAAAAGGTGAACAAGGAAACACCGCTTTGCATTATGTAGCCCAAACAGGAAATATAGAAATTGCAAAATTACTCAAGAACAAGCAAGCGGATTGGCGCGTACCTAATGCCAGCGGCGTGACGCCCGTGCAAATCGCCCAACAAAATGATCATTATCCGCTGGCTAGTTTATTGCAAGGTAAAAAAATTGAGCCAAAACTATTAGCTACTAATAACTTAGCTGAAAAAAATATAGCGCCGACAAATAATACGTTTGCAGATAAAGTGGCGCCCATAATGGCAAGAAATTCTTTATACCCCACACTAACAAATAGTAATTCGACTCAAACAGAGAGCAAATGTCCTATTGCCAGCTTTATGGAAAAAATAGGTTTGTTTAAACAGTCTAAACCTGTGGAAGCTAGCAAGCCTAATTTAATGCCACCCATCAACAATATTGTTACTTTAAAAAACATCCCAACAAAATCACCTTCACCTAAACTAACGCGTGGCGATGCTACCAAAGAATTAGCTGAGATTATTATTAACGGCACGATTAATGGTTTAGATGCCGTTGTCGGCGCCACGCAATTTAGTGCCTTTGGCCCCTTAGAAGGCATTTGTGCCGATGCAAACTTTAATCCAGACTCTAATAAGAATCTAACTGGATTAATCGAAAAAGTACTAAAGTCTGTGCGGCAGCCATGGGAAAATATCACTGAAATTCAAAAACAATGTTTAATCAGGCATTTTGCCGCTTATTTGCAAACAAGCTTGCTTTATTTAAAAGATTCCAAAAATTTAGAAACGGAAATCATTATTAATAATAGAATAAGCGTGCCTGAAATAATGCTCATGCTAAAAAATGCCACTCACGAAGCGCTCATCGAAGCAAATCAGTTAATGACTTCAGAACAACAGCAATTAAACATGCAGATTCAAAGCTATCTTCCAACGCCATCCGCGCCACCGTTGGAAGAGAGTTCGCAGCCATATAGAGCTATTTCTTATAATTATAATAGTTAATTAATTCATACCCCGCAGCATTTTTGCTGCGGGAATTCTGCAGACGGACGTAAGCTCAATTCCATGTTGCTCCAGCGACATTTATTGATGATTAATTTTTTAAACCGCTATAGCCCGTTTATCTTTTAAAAAAATCAATGCACAAGCGCTTTTTGAATCTCATCCAACTCAGTTTTAGAAAAACCTGTTAATTGTTGAAGCATTGAAAAGGACAGCCCTTGCTTTAAGCCACTAACGGCAATGGCCTTTAAAGTTTCCGCTTTTCCTTTGGCTTTCCCTTCTGCAACACCTTCTACTTTCCCTTTTTCAATTAATTGTTCTGCAATTGTCATTATTTTCTCTCCCAGTTGTGGAGACAGCCCTTGCTGAACTGTCGTAACAAATTCTTGAATATTCAATGTTTCACCGGTATTTAAACAATAGTTTAGCAAAAGTACGACGAAATCGGTACCGTCCGCTTGTTCTAGGTGTTTTAATGAATCTACTATTTGCTTTAAAAATACTAAAATGTCCCTGTCGTGGATATGTTTCATCATCAGCGTCATCATGCCGGCCCATTGTTGCTTTTTGAGTTCGTCTATTACGAGTGCTTCCTGAATTTCGCATAATAAAAACCATCCATGTTATTTTCGCCAGGCAAAATTTGGTTGCCAATTGCTTTTGCGGTGCCGCCCATAGGATTTACTTTTATTTCTGTTGCATCTGCATGTTGTTGTAAAAATAGTTCTAGTAATAAATGATTTTCAGCGGGAATAATTGAGCAGGTGGCATAAACTAAAATACCATTCGGTTTTAATAAATTCCAAAGTGCTGTTATTAAGGCGAGTTGAATTTGGTTTAATTGCGCGATATCGCTTGGTTTACGTAAATATTTAATATCAGGATGGCGTCGTATCACGCCTGTTGCAGAACAGGGTGCATCGAGTAATATTCGATCAAATAATTGACCGTCCCACCATTTATCAATTTCGGCGGCATCGGCGTCAATCAGTTTGATTTTATCGGCAGATAATAATTGTAAGCGAGTTAAATTAGCGTTCACGCGTTTTAAGCGTTGCGCATCGCTATCAATTGCAACGAGATAATCCAAGTTAGGTTCACATTCTAAAATATGCGTTGTCTTGCCGCCAGGCGCTGCGCAGGCATCTAACACACGTTGATGGGGTGCTAATTCCAATAATTCCACTGCTAATTGCGCAGCTTCATCCTGCACTGAAAATTCACCCTGATCATAACCAGGTAATTGGGTTACCTCTTGTGGGGTTATTAATTGAATACCATTAACGCTATATTGGGTTGGAATTGCTGCAATATTATTTTGCGCTAATTTAGTTAAATAATCATCGCGAGAAATTTTTAATTGATTAATACGCAAGGTGAGTGGGGCGTGGGTATTATTTGCCGTTAATATGGTTTGCCATTGTTCAGGCCAAGCCTGTTTTATTTCATCAATCAACCATTGCGGATGCGAAAATTGCGTGGTGAGTTCTGTAGCCATTTGTTGGGTGAATGTTGCTTGCTGTCGTTGCCAATTGCGCAGTACGCCATTGATTAATCCAACCGCCCAAGGTTTTTTTAATTCACGCGCGGCTTGTGCGGTTTCATAAATAGCCGCATGCGGTTTGGTTTGTAAATAGGTTAATTGATATATCCCTATCAGCAACAAGCAGTGAATGTCTTGATCCGATGGTTTCAAGGGTTTTGGCATTAATAAGTGTATCGCTGCATTTAATCGCTCATGCCAGCGTAGCACACCATAACATAATTCTTGAATAAAACCGCGATTGATATTTTTTGTATAATTAACTAATTGCTCGCTAAGAGTGATATTTAATGAACGCTTTTTAAATAAAACTTCAAATAATATTTTAGCGGCGCTGGTTCGGGCAGATAATGATCGAGTAGATTTTTTAGTCATGGATAAATTACTTATTCCGCTTTGTTCCCTAACAAACTTCCCAGAGCAAATAATTCTGCTTTGGCATTTAACACATCACGCATTGATAAACATTTGCCGCCAGGAAATTGCATTTTTAATAACCGTAAAATATTTTTTCCGGTAGCAATGTCAATGCTGTCTTTATTGACTTGGATAATAGTTCCTGGTGTTGCAGTAACACTCGCATTAATCACTTTTGCTTGCCACAGGCGAATTAAATGTTCGTTTAAATGAGTGTGCGCAATAGGCCAGGGATTATAAGCGCGTATTTGTCTTTCAATTGCTTCGGCGGACCGTTGCCAATTAATTTCCGCCTCTTGTTTTTCAATTTTTTTAGCATAACAGGTTTTGCTATCCTCTTGTTTTTGCGGGGTGCAAGTGCCGTTAGCGATAGCTGGTAAGCTGGTTAATAAGGCTTGTGCACCTAACTGAGCGGCTTTGTTATGTAAGGTCTCACTGGTTTCAGTGGCTGCAATGGGGCAAGCTAATTGATATAAAATCGGGCCAGTATCTAAGCCTTCATCCATTTGCATAATGGTCACGCCGGTTTCGGTATCGCCCGCTAAAATAGCTTGTTGAATAGGCGATGCACCGCGCCAGCGCGGCAATAAGGAAACATGGATATTAATGCAGCCAAAACGCGGTGTGGTTAATACGGCTTTGGGTAATATTAATCCATACGCAATCACCACCATCAGATCCGCTTGCCAACGCGCTAATAAAGCTTGTTCGTTTTCATCGCGCAAACTTTTAGGTTGTTGAATAGGAATATTATGAGCTAAAGCCAATTGCTTAATAGGGCCTATGATTAATTTATTGCCGCGGCCTGCCGGTTGATCAGGTTTAGTGTAAACCGCAACAATTTGATGTTCGGAATTAATGAGTGCCTGCAAGCTAGGCACTGCTATTTCAGGGGTTCCCGCAAAAATGATTTTCAATGCTAAGCCTTTTATGGGTTGCGGCGTTTATTTTTTTCTAATTTCTTACGCGCCATTTGTCGTTTAAGTGGAGAAAGATAATCTATGAACAGTTTACCATTCAAATGATCAACTTCATGCTGAATAGCATGTGCCAATAGGCCATCTGCTTCTATCTCATATGGTTTGCCGGTTCTATCTTGAGCGCACAAAGTAACGCGCAGGGCGCGGGGCGCTTTGTCGTAAACTCCAGGGATGGATAAACAACCTTCGCTCATCAGCTCTTCGCCTTCGCTGGCGGTGATTGCTGGATTGATTAACACCATGGGTTGGTCGTGCTCTTTGGAGACATCGATGACGGCAATGCGTTTTGAGACGGCAATTTGCGTGGCCGCTAAGCCGACGCCTTCAGCAGCGTACATGGTTTCAATCATGTCATCAATTAAAGTCTGAATTTCAGGGGCGGCGATATTTTGCACGCTCGCCGTTTCTTCTCTCAAACGGGGATCGGGAAGCTGAATAATGGTACGAACAGTCATGGTTGTTCTCGTTAGTAAAAATAATAAGATACGCTTCGGTTGACCGAAGCCTGAATTATTTGATAAATGAGCGGTATTTTCAATATATTTTTTCGGAGGTGCGTGGGGGAATGGAAAATATCGGGAGAAGTCCTCTCTATAGTATGAAAAAGAAACCATTAACGAATCAGGCTGGTCAAGTTCGAGAACTAACACGCAAAGCTATCCGTGCTATGCAATCTGCAAGCGAACTGCGTTATAGTCCAGAAGTGGTAAGTTATTTCAAAAAGACCGGCGAGGGCTGGCAAATTCGGATGCGATCTAATGAAGCGATGAGGTCGTCGAATGAATAAAATTATTGTTAAATGTTTTTATAATTATAAACTCGGCCGCTTGCGGCCGACACAACCCGATGGGGTTTCCCAAGGGGAGAAATGGAAATGCTCCCCTTGGGTCGCAAGCGCGGGTTTCCCGCGCGCAGCGAAATTAAACAGGGAAAAACTTGGCCGCTTGCGGCCGAGTTTTTTATAACAGGAGCAAACGATGACTTATAAAATAGTATATGAAGCAAATCCGCATCCTAAGGATATGCAAGTAATTAATGATGGCATTATGGCGTATGCCAAACAAAAAAAAGGACATGAGCCGATTGATTTTTTCGATTTTTTTATCCGTGATGAAAATAATAAAATCTTGGGTGGATGTAATGGGGAAAGTTTGTATGGTTGCTTTTTCATCGACCAACTTTGGGTGGCGGAGCCATGGCGAGGTAAAGGTTATGGAACAAAGCTTATCCTGGCAGCCGAGCAGTTGGGAAAAGAGCGTGGCTGTATTTTTGCGGCAGTCAATACAATGGATTGGGAAGCGCTGGGGTTTTATAAAAAATTAGGTTATCAGGTTGAGTTTGAAAGGCATGGATTTTTAAAAGATTCTGTTTTTTATTTTTTACGTAAGGATTTTATTTAGTGAATGCTGTCAGCATCCGTTTGATTTAGCAAAGGCCACCATAGGTTCAACTATCTTTTGCAAACGTGCTGTAATGTTATACACTTCGCCCGTTTAACAGATATTCTGCAAAAACTAACTTTTTTACAAGGCAAGGAACTTTTTATATGATTCGCAATACAGAATTGAGATATGGCAGTCTCGCCAAATTTTTTCATTGGTTGGTGTTTTTGTTGGTAGCGGTGTTGGTATTAGTTGGGTTTCTTTGGGAAGAGACGGGAGCGATAAAATATACTGTGATAAATACCCATAAATTAGCGGGTTTGTTGACATTAATGGTTATTATTTTACGGATATTATGGACGCTAGGTAACCCAAAGCCTCAGTTGCCTAATGCAAAACGCTGGGAGAAAATAGTTGAGCATACTGTCCATGGTTTAATTTATGTGTCTTTATTAGGGATGCCTTTAAGTGGTTGGACGATGGCTACCGCCGCAGGCAGGCCGCCGCATTTATGGGGACACATTTTTTCTATGCCAGGAGTGGCAACGGATATGGCGCTAGCGAACAAAGCTAATGAGGTGCATGGGGTGTTGGCATGGATATTAATTGGATTAGTCAGCATACATATTCTAGCGGCATTGAAGCACCATTTTATTGATCGTGACAATATTTTAAAACGCATGTTACCTGGAAATTGGAATTAATTTGTGAGCGGGCATACAAAGACAACGGCGGATAATAAACCTCTGCGCCAAATTCGCAGTTTTGTGCGAAGGCAGGGGCGAGTTTCGGAAACGCAGCAATACGCCTTAACGCATTTATGGGCTAAATATGGTTTGTCTCTGGCGCAGGGCAAGCTGAATTTTAATGAGGTATTTGCTGGCGAAGCAGCCGTGGTATTAGAAATTGGTTTTGGGATGGGACATTCGTTAATTAGCCAAGCCCAACAGAATCCACAGCAAAATTATATTGGCATAGAAGTACATACACCGGGTATTGGCAATGTATTGGTCGCCATCGAGCAATATCAATTAACAAATCTTCGTTTATTTAATGCAGATGCGGTGGAAGTATTAAAACACTGCATTCCTGCTGATAGTTTAGCGCTGGTGCAATTATTTTTTCCGGATCCCTGGCCTAAGCGGCGTCATCATAAAAGACGTTTGGTGCAACCCGCTTTAGTAGAATTAATTCGGCAAAAATTAAAAAATGCCGGGCATTTTCATTTGGCCACCGATTGGCAACCTTATGCCGAGCATATGATGACGGTATTAAGTGAAGCGCCAGGTTTTATTAATGCAGTTGCCCCTAAGCACTATTCACCCCGCCCGCCAGAACGTCCGCTAACCAAGTTTGAATTACGTGGTCAGCAATTAGGACATGAAGTGTTTGATTTGGTATTTGTGAAAAAATAATAGATTTTATAGGGGGCTATCCTCTGGCATAAACAACGCTACTAAATCATTATAAAAGCGCTTGCCCAATTCAGTGGGTGTGATGGTGTGTTCATTCCAATCTAATAATTCTTTTTGTTTGGCTTGTTGTAAATTAATTGCAATATCGCTTAATGCTAAGCCGGTCCGTTCTTCGAATAATTTAACGGAAATGGGTTGATGTAAACGAAGTGCGTTTAGCATAAATTCAAAAGGTAATTCAGAAGGCGCAATAATTTTTGTTTCCGCGATGAAAGAATTATTGGCTATTAAATAATCTTTAGGATTTTTATGTTTCCAACTTCGCGTAATAGTTTGCTGATTAACATTGGTTATTTTACTATGTGCGCCTGCGCCTATGCCTAAATAATCGCCAAATTTCCAATAATTCACGTTATGACAACATGAGCGCTGAGGTTGGCTATAAGCAGAAATTTCATATTGCTGATAACCTCGTTGTGCTAATAATTCTTTGCACTTATCTTGCATGTCCCAAATAAGTTCTTCGTCGGGCAAGGCCGGCGGGAATTTATGAAACAACGTGTTAGGTTCTAAGGTTAATTGATACCAGGAAATATGCGTTGGCGCTAAGTCCATTGCTATGGCGATATCGTCAATGGCTTCTTGTAGGGTTTGTCCTGGTAAGCCGTGCATTAAATCTAAATTGAAATTAGTAAAACCTGTTTGATGGGCTGTTTCAGCGGCTTTAATTGCTTCTTGGGAATTATGAATGCGTCCTAATGCTTTTAATTTTTCTTGCTGAAAACTCTGAATGCCAATGGAAAGCCGATTAATGCCAATCGCCCGATAATCTGCAAAACGTTGGTATTCCACGGTGCCAGGATTGGCTTCTAAAGTGATTTCAATATCATCGGCAAACTGCAGGCGTTTTTTTAATTCTTCAAATAAAAAAGCGAGCGCGGTAGCAGAAAATAAACTAGGAGTGCCGCCGCCTAAAAATATGGAACGAATGGTACGTTTGGCTTGATTTACTAATAATAAATCTTGTTCGAGATCGTTGATCAGGGTTTCGATGTAATTTTTTTCAGGCAAATCTTCTTTTAATGCATGCGAATTAAAATCACAGTACGGACACTTGCGTACGCACCAGGGGAAATGGATATATAAAGACAAAGAAGGTGTTGTAAGCATAATAATGATATAAAATATGTAAAATCAATTGACAGTCAAAACGGTATCTACCCGTTAGTATTTAATTATTTAGGCGCAATCTAATGAAACATTTATTAAATCCAATTATCGCACTCGCTAAACAAGCAGGCCAAAGTATTATGGCACTGTATCAAACAGCGACCATTAGCTCAATACAAATAAAATCCGATCACTCTCCCTTAACACAGGCAGATTTGGCGGCAAATCAACTTATTACGCAGGGCTTGCAAACGCTCACGCCAAATTGGCCGGTGCTTTCTGAGGAAGTGGCGGAGGCGCCTTTTAATATACGTTCTCAATGGGAATATTATTGGTTAATTGATCCGCTCGATGGCACTAAAGAATTTTTAGAAAAAAATAATGAATTCACGGTAAATATTGCTTTGATAAAAAATAATTATCCTGTTTTAGGCGTGGTTTATGCACCGGCTTTGGCGACTTGTTATTATGCTTGTGAAAATGCAGGCGCATTTAAACAAGTGAATGAGGCTACTCCGCAGTCTATTCAGACCAGAAAATATCAACCGCCAATAATCACTATCACGGTTAGTCGTCATCATGGTCAAGCACAATTACAAGCATTTTTAAAACAATTTCCTGTCGCAACATTAATAAGCTGTGGTAGCGCATTAAAATTTTGTTTGCTTGCAGAAGGTCAAGCCGATCTTTATCCACGCTTAAGCCCAACCTCAGAGTGGGACACGGCAGCGGCGCAGTGTGTGCTGGAAGCTGCTGGTGGCGCGGTTTTAAGTAATAATCAACAGAGACTTTGTTATAATAGTAAAGAGTCATTGCTTAATCCGTCTTTTTTAGCGGTGGGAGATGTGAGCAATCATTGGGAACTTTATCTGAAAGGTATTTAATTATGAAAACTATTTTAGAAGCACTTCAACTAACTGCACTGAATCACGGTGCTTGCAGTGGCGCTCAGCAGTGGTTTCATCAGCATGATTTAGGTGAAATTAAATCGATTAATCCTGCCGATGAAATTATTATCGCCCGAGTTCAACGTGCGAGCGTTGAAGACTATGAAAAAATAATGCAAGCAGCACAAATGGCCTATCAACAATGGCGGCAAGTGCCTGCGCCAAAGCGTGGCGAATTAATCCGACAAATAGGCGAGGCTTTACGTCAGCATAAAGATCAGCTCGGGACTTTAGTTGCGCTGGAAATGGGAAAATCAAAACAAGAAGCGGACGGCGAAGTTCAGGAAATGATCGATATGGCTGATTATGCAGTCGGTCAGTCGCGTATGTTATATGGCCTGAGTATGCATTCTGAAAGGCCACAGCATCGCATGTATGAGCAATGGCATCCATTGGGTGTGATAGGGATTATTACTGCTTTTAATTTTCCAGTGGCAGTGTGGGCATGGAATGCATTTATTGCGGCGATCTGTGGCAATGTTTTAATTTGGAAGCCTTCTTCTAAAACACCGTTATGCGCCGTAGCGGTGCAGCATATTTGCAATCAGGTTATGCAAGCCAATGGTTATAGTGGAATTTTTAATTTATTTATTACCGACGATAATAGTCTGGCGCAAAAATTAGCGGATGATAACCGAATTGCTTTAATTTCTTTTACGGGATCGGTTCCGGTGGGGCGCCGTATTTATGAGCGGGTTGCGTTGCGCATGGGTAAATCTTTATTAGAATTAGGCGGTAATAACGCTATTATTGTCGATGAAACTGCTAATTTGGATTTGGCCATCAGAGCAATTGTGTTTGGTGCAATAGGAACAGCTGGCCAACGTTGTACCACCACGCGTCGTTTAATTATTCATGAAAGTATTTATGAGAAATTGTTGAAGCAGTTAATTGCTAGTTATCAACAAATACGCATTGGTAATCCATTGGAAAAAAATGTCCATATGGGGCCGTTGGTCGATGGCAAAGCGGTGCAGAATTATATTAATGCAATTGATGTTATTCGGCAGCAAGGCGGTACTATTCTATATGGTGGTAAAGTGTTGCCGGCGCCAGGATTTTATGTAGAGCCTACGATTGTGCAAGCTGAAAATCATTGGGAAATTGTTCAGCAAGAAACATTTGCGCCCATTTTATATGTCATGTCTTATCAACATTTAGATCAAGCGATTGCCCTGCAAAATAATGTTCCGCAAGGATTATCTTCTGCGTTATTCACCCAAAATCTGCAACAGGCGGAATATTATTTATCGGTCTGCGGCAGTGATTGTGGTATTGCAAATATTAATATCGGTACTTCTGGCGCTGAAATAGGCGGTGCTTTTGGCGGCGAAAAAGAAACCGGCGGCAGCAGAGAAGCGGGCTCCGATGCTTGGAAAGTTTATATGCGGCGGCAAACCAATACTATTAATTGGAGTAATGATTTGCCGTTAGCGCAAGGTATTAAGTTTGATATTTAAAATTTTGTATATTTTATTAATGCTAGGTGCTTAGTTTCACTTGGAATAGGTGATGTTCTATCCGAGATTGTTTTAATAGATGGCGAAGTAGTTAAGCTCCCAGAAGAAAAACTATTGCGT
>CAIUAS010000210.1 GCA_903897205.1 uncultured Gammaproteobacteria bacterium | reverse complement strand
TTTTCTTCGGCCAAAATATCTTTCTTCGCAGGGATTTGAATGTCATCGACTACCACATCGGGGTGAATAGCTGATGCTTGTATGGAACGGCCATTGGGCGTGTAATATAATGCGGTTGTTAATTTAATAGCGCTTTTATTATCTAAGGGAATAACCGTTTGCACGGAGCCTTTACCAAAACTATCGGTTCCCACTAATACGGCACGCTTATAATCTTGTAGCGCACCCGCTACAATTTCTGCCCCAGAAGCTGAACCTTGATTAATTAATACCACCATCGGCACGCCTGGTATAATATCATCTGGATCCGCTTTTATTGCAAAATCAGAACCGGGATAACGTCCTTTAGCGGATACAATGATGTCATTATCAGAAGTTTTTTTCGGATTTAAAAATTCATCGGCCACTTTTGCTGAGGGTTCTAATAAACCGCCCGGATTATTGCGTAAATCTAACATTAACCCTTTTAGCGGACCGGTGGTTTGCCGTTGTAAATCTTCAACTGCTTTTACTAAAGCGGTGGCTGTATTTTCTTGAAAACTACCAATTCGCACATAGCCATAACCTGGCTCTAACATTTTGCTTTTGACGCTTTCTATTTTAATGAACTCACGCGTTAGTTTTAATTTTATAGGATGCGTTGTATCCGTGCGCAGAAGCGTTAGGTCAACACTAGACCCTTTAGCGCCGCGCATTTTATTAATAGCATCGCTTAAGCTCATGTCTTTAACTAATTCATCGTTTATTTTAATAATATAATCTCCCGCTTTTACACCGGCTTTCTGCGCAGGGCTATCATCAAGCGGAGTGATTACTTTTAAAAAACCATTGGCAGATGATACTTCAATGCCTAACCCACTAAATAGGCCTGTGGTAACTTCTTTTAATTCTTTTAATTCTTTTTCATCCAAAAAACTCGAATGCGGATCTAAACCACTTAACATGCCGCGCAAAGCATTATCGAATAGCTCTTTATTCGGCACTGTTTCAACATAATAACGTTTAATAATTTCTAGTGTTTTCCCCAATCGCTCAACATCGGCAGCATTAATGGGATCTGCGCTGCTCGCTTGAATAGCATCAGGCAAACCAGACTCAGGTTTTACACTATCTGCGCATGCAGTGGCGCTCAACATTGTTAAGATTGAATAACTCATTAAATAAATAAACGGTTTTAGTTTCATGAATAACTTCTATTAGTTAGCCGCACCATTGTTCGGGATTGACAGGTTGACCATTATGACGAATTTCAAAATATAATCCGGTTGGCCCTGGCGCGCCACTATTGCCAACGGATGCGATCAGTTCATTAGGTTTAACGGTGTCACCTGCTTTCTTATACAGGGATTGGTTGTGGCCATAAAGACTCATATAGCCATTACCATGATCAATAATTAATAACAGTCCTAGTCCGTGTAACCAATTAGCAAAAATAACGCGGCCCTGATAAATGGCATGCACTGGTTGGCCTTCGGGTGCTTGAATTAAAACACCATCATATTTTAATTGGCTATTGCCTAATTCGGTACCGAAATGGGTGGTGACGTTACCGGCTGTTGGCCAGTGTAATTTGCCTTGTAAATTAGTAAAAGCGGTGTGAGCGAAATCAATTTTTTCATCCGCAACGATAGGTTCAGGATGGCCACAAAAATGTGAATATTTTTTACAGAGGTTATCTTTCAATGTCTGTATTAATGAATGACTAGCTTTGGTAGTTTCTTGCGCGGCGACCATCGTGGGCGCTACGCTAACCACTACATTCTTTTGTGCTTTATCGTCCGGTTTAATTGCAGGAATGACTATGGCTTCTGTTTTCGTTGCCGCCGGTAAATTAACTCTCTTGTTATCTACTTCTGTTGTTTTAATTGGTTTAGCAGCCATCTTTGCTGGTTCAGTTTTTTCATGCTGAAAATAGTGCGAAAATTTTTCTTTTAAACGCACGAATAATCCAGGTTTATGAGGGATTTTAGCATCCGCTTTAGCAGCGTTATCCGTAGGCAAAACCAGTTGAGTGGTTTCAATTTTGGCGATAGTTGCAGGTTGGTCAGCGGCATTAATCACTACTTGATGATCTTTATTTACCGTTAGTTCTATAGGCGCTTGCGATGTTTTGCCTGTAATTACCGGTAGTTCAACAATAATATTTTTATTGGCGCTTGGCACGGGATTATTTTTTACACCTAGCGGTTTTTCAATAATATTTTCTGCTGGTTTTTTATTAACTGCTGTTTTAACGATAGGATTTATTGCGGGTATCACCGACTTAGCAACTGTCAGTGTAATGGGTTTACGGTGAATATTTAAGATGTCTGGCATAGAAACTAATTGATAGCCTTGTGCAGATAAATGCGGCAAAGTGGCTTGCAGATAATCTAATGTCACGGCATAAGGGTGCGCCACGACAATAGCCACACCATATCGTTTAGCTATTTGTAAAGCTTCTGAGAATTGTTTATGTACCGCTGCGGGCGTGCGTTGATCATCTAAAAATACATCGCGCCCAATATAAGAGACTTGATTTGCCTTGGCTAAGGATTCGACAACGCTGTGCGGTGATGTTTTATTATCTAGAAAAAATAACCCGTGTGGCTTAATGGTTTGCATTAACCAATTCATTGGTTGCGTTTTTGCCGTTAGCAAACTGCCCATGTGATTATCCAAACCTTGGATGTAAGGAACGCTAGCCATATCATCCATTAAAGTTTTTATAAATTCTTGTTTGGGCATTCCTGCATGCAGGCCGCCAGCCCCGAGTGGATAATTATTTTCGGCCTGCATGGGCGTATTTAATATCACGGTTTTATTTTTAGCGTGGCAAAGCTCAGCAATTTGGGCACTGAAACGGCCATGAGGCAAAATAGAACAAGCGACTTCATCCGGTAAATTAGCTACTTTTAAACCAGGCTGTTCTTGATCCCCTAAGTTATCAATAATAATCACTAATTTTGGTTGTTCAACAACAGGAGACGCCATGGCTGAATTAGCAAGCATTCCTATTAAAGCAGCAGTCGTTATTTTCCAAACTAGTTTTTTTAATTGCATAAGATTTTCAATTTCAAGTTGAGTTAAATTCCATTAAACGAGAAAATTGGCACCATTTAATAGATTGTGCAATTTCATAATAGGGCCTTTTAATAGAGATTATATTTTTAATAATACCTGTCCCGTCATTTCTGTGGGAAGAGGCAAATTCATCAAATATAAAATAGTTGGCGCGATATCCGCCAAATTGCCTTGTGCTTTTGTGATAACGGCATGGCGTCCATAATAAACAAATGGAACTAATTCGCAAGTATGTGCGGTATGAGGCTGTTGAGTTTTTTCATCAAACATACACTCTGCATTTCCATGATCAGCCGTTATGATCATTTCTCCACTGACGGCTTGTAAAGCCTGCTGGATCATGCCTAAACATTGATCAATTACTTCAACCGCTTTTACAGTTGCCGCAAAATTGCCAGTGTGCCCTACCATATCGGGATTAGCAAAATTACACACAATTAAATCATATTGTCGCTCTTGAATTGCTTTAACTAATTGTGCAGTCATTTCAAAAGCACTCATTTCAGGCTGCAAATCATAAGTGGCCACTTTGGGAGATGGCACTAAAACGCGCGCTTCGCCCACAAAAGGTTTTTCTTGCCCACCATTAAAGAAGAAAGTGACATGAGCATATTTTTCTGTTTCAGCGATACGTAATTGCGTTAAACCCTGCTTAGCAAGATATTCACCTAATACATTAGTCAATGCTTGCGGTGGAAAAGCAATCGTGGTTTTAATGTCAGCTGCGTATTGAGTGAGCGAAACAAAATCCGCTAAGCGCGGCACTTTATGTCGGATAAATCCGTTAAAAGATGCTTCAATAAAAGCGCGCGTTAATTCACGGGCACGATCGGCACGAAAATTCATAAAAATAATGACGTCGCCATCATTAATGGTAATGGGTGGTTGCTGGTCGGCATGAATGCTCGTTGCTTGAACAAATTCATCGGTTTCACCACGCGCATAAGCCATTGTTAAACCGGTTGCTGCATTATCCACGTGATAATTCGCTTTTCCCTCAGTTAATAATTCATAGGCTGTTTGCACGCGCTCCCAACGTTTATCTCTATCCATTGCATAATAACGGCCGATGAGTGAGACTATTTTGCCGCATTGCAACTGAGCACAGGTTTCTTCTATTGCATTCAGCGAAGCTAATGCACTTTGTGGCGGTGTGTCACGTCCATCTAAAAATGCATGAATATAAACAGGGGTGATTTGCTGCTGCGCCGCTAATTGAAGCAAGGCTTGAATATGTTGCTCATGACTATGCACACCACCTGGCGAGAGCAATCCTAAAATATGAACAGCTTTATTATTGGCTTTTGCTTTTTTAAAAGCGCCTAAAAAAGCGGGATTATGAAAAAAATCACCATCGGTAATGGCTTTATCAATGCGGGTTAATTCTTGATAAGTCGTGCGGCCAGCACCTATGGTTAAATGACCCACTTCTGAATTACCCATTTGGTCGGCAGGCAAGCCGACCTCTAAACCTGAGCCCGCTAATAAAGTATGAGGACAATCATGCCATAACTTGTCCCACACAGGGGCATGCGCTGCTAAGATAGCATTATGCGGTAAATCGGTGCGATGTCCCCAGCCATCTAAAATAATTAAAGCCATCGGCTTTGACGCACTACGCATCTTGCTGCATCCCCTTGAAAAATGAAGGGAACATTGTAACGATAAACGCAAGCATTGGCTATGGTAACTAAGGCAGCTAATTAGGCTTTGACTTACGGTTATTTTGCTTATTTGAAGCTTAATTTAACTTTCTTTTATAAAACAATAAATTTATGCTTTTTGGGTTTTTCTTAATAGGTTCGCTGCTAAATGCGCTTGGCGCGTAGGTTCAGGTAAGCGATAACCACGTAAATATTGTTGAACCTGTTTTACTGCTGTTGGCAAAGATACACGATGGCCCGTGGAAATAATTAATGGATTACAACGTAATTTCGTGCGCAATAATACTGCGATGGGATTACCATGCCATAACACCGGCACTTGTGCACCCGGTGTTAATCCTAATTCTGCTGCTGGTTTGCCGACTAATAATGTTTTTGCAACACCAATGGTTGGACAATTCAGTAAGACACCAATATGGCTAGCAATGCCTAAGCCACGCGGATGGCTAATACCATGTCCGTCTACCAAAATAAGATCAGGCTTTTGTTTTAATTGTTGAAAAGCTGCAACTAAAGCAGGCGCTTCCCTAAAACCTAAAAAACCTGAGACATACGGGAAACGTTGTTTTTGCACAGCGTTTTCCGTTTCAATAATTTGCAAATTATCTGCTTTTAATAAAACGACACTCGCATAGATTAATTGCGCCGGATCATAGGGATTATTACTCACATCCATGCCTGCAATAGTATTTAATGGATCCAATTGATCTTCTTTTATGACACGCTCAGCCATTTTTTTTTGAATCGCAGCAGCTCCTTTTAATGAAACTGGATACAACCATTCAACAGGAGCTGTGAGTAATGGCGACATAGTATGAATCTTATTGAGGACTACCGAAACTTAATCTACGGGGACCAATTGAAGGTTCTACTTCGATAAAATGATTACTAACAACTTCTTTGCCTTTGCCATCAAGAATAACATTATAAGGTGAACCGGGTGTAGACATAAATCCATGTTTAGTTAAAAGCAGGCTATTCGGAACAGGTAATTGCGGCGTAGCTGGAATTTTTTGCTCGCGTTTGACTGGGCTGAATATTCCTCCTGCCACCATTTTTATAGAGTATCGCTTATTGGGTTCGGTTTGCCTTTGTGAAACTGGTATTTTTTTATCTCTACCATCTCTTATCACAGGATGCTCAGCAGGATGATTAGGCTCCTCTATTTTATGCTTGTAAGCTATAACCGATTCCTCACGAAAAATAGCCAATACTTTAGCAAACTGAGCCTGGGGGCATTTCAAGATAAAATTAATCCCTGCTTTTTTATCTTTTTCTAAATTCATAGTTATATATTCATTGAGGGCAGGATTTTCTGCTAAATACGCTTTCAAAATAGTCATTATTTTTTGGGCTTTTTTAGCAGACATTTTAGCACTGCTCAGCTTCACTGACTCTTCTGTTTTTTCCATGCTCCAACGCACACGATTAGGCTCTAATCTGATGCCAAATACCCGGAGCGGCAAACGAGATTGCTGGTCAGGTAATATTCGCAAGTGATTTAATATCACGCTACCATCATTAGATAATAAACTGGTCTTTGACGTAAGCTTTTCTAAATTATCTAATAAATCGACTTCTTGCGAGTTTAATT
>CAIUAS010000209.1 GCA_903897205.1 uncultured Gammaproteobacteria bacterium | reverse complement strand
TTTTTAAGTGATTCAGTTTTCTTTTTCCACTGTTCACTACCAATACAGCAATTTACTATAATTTCTATAGCTTCAATTAACCCTTTAAAAGCCTGCATCATTTTTTCTGGATCGACCTGCCCTACCTCAAGTAATCCCATAAATCGCAGGGAATTATCAATGTCCGTTTTAGAACTAGCATCATTAATAAATGCTTTTATTGATAATAAAAAAGAATGCTCTGTAGTGTTTCCTATTAGCTGGAGTTGGACGCGATTAATTAACAGTATTACCTGTTTTTTTATTTCATCAAACGATTTATCAGACTCTAACAATCCCGCTAATTCTTTCGCAAAGCCTTCCAGTTTTGGGTTCATCCCCTTACTTACAACCGCATTTAAACGCGCACTGACATTTTTTAGATCTTGCTCTAAATTTATTATTTTTGGCTTTATCAATAACCCACTTAAAAGTGCTTTTATAATTTCTCTCATAAATTATGGCTCATTAGCTCTCACTACCTATTCTTAACCCTATCAGTTCAACTTTATTCCATTGAAATAATCTCTTAATAAATAGTTTAACCTAGAAACCTTAAGGAAATATTAAATACCAACGAATTTACTGAGAAAATTTCAGAGAAACATGCAAAAAAAAGCCAGTGAATTTCTTCACTGGCTTTTTTACAAACAAGGCTTTTAAGGACTGATTTACGCTTGTAAAGCAGCCTTAGCTTTTTCGGCAATGGCTCCAAAAGCGACTACATCACGTACTGCAATGTCTGCTAGTACTTTACGATCCAGTTCAATGCCTGCTTTCTTTAAACCGGCAATTAAGCGGCTGTAAGATAAGTCATATAAACGCGCTGCAGCGTTAATACGAGTAATCCAAAGCGCACGAAAGGTACGTTTCTTCTGCTTACGATGTATGTAAGCGTATTGACCTGCGCGTGTTACGGCTTGCTTAGCAACTCGAAAGACGCGCGAACGGGCTTCGCGATAACCTTTAGCTTGATTAAGCACTTTTTTATGACGGGCGCGTGCTGTTACCCCACGTTTTACTCTTGGCATGTTTTATTCCCCCTTATGAGCCGTGTAACATGCGTTCAACAGAACGCTTGTCGCAGTCTTTAACCATAGCTGTGTCACGTAATTGACGCTTACGTTTCGTTGACTTTTTAGTCAAGATATGGCGCTTAAAAGATTGAGCATGCTTAAAACCGTTAGCAGTGCGTTTAAAACGCTTAGCCGCTCCACGGTTAGATTTTAGTTTAGGCATTGTTAATACTCCGCTATTTAAAAATTGGGTCGCTTAAAATAAAAAGCGCCCGTTATTACTACTTCTCTTTTTTCTTTGGAGCTACAACCATCACAATTTGCTTACCTTCCAGTTTAGGAAACTGTTCGATAACTCCGTAAGGCTCAAGATCCACTTTAAGCTTATCCATTAATCTAATGGCCAGCTCCATATGTGTAATCTCGCGTCCACGAAAGCGCAGTGTGATTTTAGCCTTATCTCCTTGCTCCAGGAAACGTATCAGGTTGCGTAGTTTGACCAGATAATCCCCTTTTTCCGTCCTTGGGCTAAACTTGACTTCTTTAATTTCAACTTGCTTTTGTTTCTTCTTTTGTGCGTTCTTTTGCTTATTTTGTTCGTATAAAAACTTACCATAATCCATGATGCGACAAACAGGTGGTTTTGCATTGGGCGAAATCTCGACCAATTCTAACTGAGCCTGTTCTGCTAATTGTAAAGCTTCCTCGATTGATACAAGACCAACTTGTTCTCCTTTTGCATCAATAAGACGCACTTCACGCACTTTTATTTCGTCGTTCATACGAAAAGATTTGTCGCTGCTAATAAGGTAATCCTCCGAATCAAATGTCAGCTTTGCGCCAGTTGGCATCGATCTGTTGGACAAACTCATCGATAGTCATTGTCCCTAGATCTTTGCCGCTGCGCGCTCGCACGGATATTGTGTTATTTTCGACTTCTTTATCCCCTACCACTAATTGGTAAGGTATACGTTGTAAAGTCTGCTCGCGGATTTTAAAGCCGATTTTCTCATTACGCAAGTCTGGTTTAACTTTATAGCCTTTATTTTGCAAGATATTTACTACTTTTAAGACATAATCAGTCTGTTTGTCTGTGATATTCATCACCACTGCCTGCGTTGGCATCAACCAAACTGGCAATAATCCTGCGTAATGCTCTAGCAACATGCCAATAAACCGTTCTAAAGAACCACAAATGGCGCGATGCAGCATAACGGGAACTTTACGATGGCCATTTTCTGCAACATATTCAGCGCCTAGTCGCATTGGCATCGAAAAATCGAGTTGAACGGAACCGGAGGTCCATAAACGTCCTAAACAGTCACGCAATACAAATTCAATTTTAGGCCCATAAAAAGCGCCTTCGCCTGGCTGTTCTTGCCAGTCTAATTTTTTTGCATTCAGCGCTTCTGTCAAGGCTTTTTCTGCTTTATCCCAAACTTCATCAGAACCTACTCGTTTAGCGGGACGGGTTGAAAGTTTAACCAGCACATCGGTGAAGCCAAAATCATTATAGACTTCAAATAGCATATCGATGAAACGATCTACCTCGCTTTGAATTTGCTCTTCGGTACAAAATATGTGAGCGTCATCCTGCGTGAAACCGCGTGTTCTAAATAATCCATGCAAAGCGCCGGATGCTTCATTGCGATGACAGCAACCAAACTCTGCCAAACGCAGCGGTAAGTCACGATAGCTTTTTAAACCTTGGTTAAAAATTTGGATGTGGCAAGGACAACTCATGGGTTTAATAGCATATTCACGTTCATCTAATTCCAGCATGAACATATCTTCACTGAATTTTTCTTTATGACCTGAACGTTCCCACAATGAGATGTCAACAACTTGCGGCGTGCGGACTTCTTGATAACCGTGTTTGCGCATCATTCCACGCATATACTGTTCAACGGCTTGGTAAATCTGCCAGCCATTAGCATGCCAGAAAATCATGCCAGGCGCTTCTTCTTGCAAATGGAATAAATCCAACGCTTTAGCAATTTTGCGATGATCGCGTTTTTCGGCCTCTTCCAGGCGAGTCAAATAACTTGCTAAATCTTTTTTATTGGTCCAGGCGGTTCCATAAATACGCTGCAACATTTCATTATTAGAATCACCGCGCCAATAAGCACCAGCCAATTTTGTCAGTTTGAAGGCTTTTAAATGACTGGTGCTTGGCACATGAGGACCACGGCAAAGATCGGTAAAGTCGCCTTGCTGGTACATGCTTAAGGTTTCGCCAGCGGGAATAGCTTGAATAATCCTTGCTTTATATTCTTCGCCTAAATGATGGAAAAATTGAATTGCCTCATCGCGCGTTATTTCCTTTCGTGCGACTGATAAATTAGCCTGCGCTAATTCTTGCATCTTTACTTCTATACGTTGTAAATCTTCTGGAGTAAAAGGACGTTCATAAGCAAAATCATAGTAAAAACCATCTTCGATAACAGGGCCAATAGTTACTTGTGCCGAGGGAAATAATTGTTTCACTGCTTGCGCTAATAAGTGCGCGGTTGAATGACGTATTATTTCTAAGCCTTCAACATCACGCTCAGTAATTATGCGCAATTTGCTGTCTGTTTCGATTAAATAACTGGTGTCTAGCAAACGACCATTAATTTCGCCGGCTAAAGCGGCTTTTGCCAAGCCCGCGCCAATGCTTGCCGCAACTTGATGCACGGTGACTGCTTGTGGAAATTGTTTTTCACTGCCATCTGGGAGGGTAATTATTACCATTTAATACTCCAATTATTGTTTGGATATCTTCAAAAAATCAGTATATACCAAACCCGTTGAGGTTTTACGTTTTTATTGCACTAGCTAACATCAAGCGAGTATAAAACAAAATCTCAATGGGTTTGGTATATACACTCACCCATAAAAAAGCACCGCTCAACGGTGCTTTTTTAAATGACTGGTAGGCACGAGTGGGATCGAACCACCGACCACCACCATGTCAAGGTGGTGCTCTACCACTGAGCTACGTGCCTAAACTGTTTTTAAATCTGTTCGCGGGCTTTCGTTTACCCCTTTTACACGATAATCAACAATATAATCAATAGTGCGACTAATTTACCAACATTTTTAAGTATTTCAAGGGGTAAGGATAAATGTGGTGGGGTAATTGCGTTTTTCGGAGCGCAAAAATATTTTACTCATTTAAGGTTTCCTTAAGGTTTATTGTTTATTATTAAGTTAGCTCTCCTCGTTGCATGATTTAAAAATCATTCTAACGACTAACTAAATTTAATAACTAACACAGGGGACATTATGCAACCTGAAAATAATAAAGATAAAAAAGATGGTTATTTTACTAAACTTCAAGCTTTATCTGATAGACTTAAAGACAATCTATATTTAAATGCTTTTATGCTATCGTTTCCAAAGACAACACACTAATAATAGTAATATTACGAGGATAAACCATGCCATTCTCACATCAAGAAAAATTAAAAAAAGCAAGGATAGGCAACAAACCAACCATTATAAATAGCACACAAAATAAAACTTTATCTAATACAGCTGAGTATACAGATAATATTATAGGGCCTGCTATTATTAATTTTTTTGTTATTTTTGTCAGAATATTTAGCAAATTAAAACTGCCTTATCTATTTTTTGTGGACTTAGGCGTTAAAGGGGCTTTGCATCCGGTAAAAATCATTCAATTATGGAGAAGCGACAAGCCGCTTTTTGCCAAAATATTTGGCACTACAGTTCGGGTTACCGCCTATACATTAATAAGCTCTGCAGTTAGCACTGCCGTTAAACCGATAGCAACTGCCCTTGCCAAACTCACATCAGCCGCCATAGCGGGCTCAGCGGGCCCTTTCCTGTTTACAATTACCTTTTCAATTTTCACAGGCTTATCAGCGCTAGATTTAAAAAACAAGGTTCAAGATTTAAAGAACCATCCCTGGAAAGTAACCGAAATAGAAAAGTTAAAAAGAACTAATAAAACAGTCAAAACAGTTGGATTAGCAATTGGCACCGCAGGCATCTGGCCGATGTTTAAATTCGGTTTGGTTCCCGTTATTGTAGGAGCTAAAGTCGTTGCCTTAGCTTCTAATCCAATTGGTTGGGCAATTGCTGCCGGCATTGGTGTGACATTGGCAGGGATGGGAGTTTATAAACTCTACGCAAGACGCAAACTACAAAAACTGCATCGCCAAACCGCACGCACAATGGTCGATAACGCGGTTAATCCTGAAGTAACTTTAGAAATAGATTTGGATAGCATCAAAAAAGCAACTGAAAAACGATTAACATTAGCTTTTGAAGCTAAAAATGCAGACCTCGGCAAAATTTCCGAACAACAATATCAAGAAAAGCTCCAAAATTATTTATATAAAGGGAGCCGATTTGACAGATTTAAAGCTTTATTCGGCGGCGGTAACCCGCTAGGTCGCGCTTATTCTAAAGATGCACAAGAAGAAATCAATAAACAATATGATATAAAAACCGACAAAATCTTAGGCTTTGTTAAGGAAACTCTTCAAGTTAAGCTAAATTCCATTGTCGATTATAAGTATACAATTTTTGGCAAGGTAAAATTGACTAAAGAAGAAAAATTAAAAATTGCACGCGAGGACTATTTAAAATATGGCGCCTGTCGCTATGAAATTGAGCTTCCTAAGCATGATAATAGATGGCCGAGCCATAGCCAAATCATAAAACAATTAGAAAGCAAAAAAGTAGCATTTAATGAAAGCGACAAGGCTAAACAATTAAATACATTGCAAAAACACGCCGAGCTTTTATCAAATGATTATGGTCGTGATTTTTACCAAAATACTAAACTAATCCATACGCTTGCTCGAGATAAAAATTTTAATCCCTATGATGCTTTAGGTGTTGCATTAAATGCAAATCCAAAGGAAATTAAACGTGCCTATGAAACTAAAATGAAATCTCTTGATTTATCTCAAGACATTAAAGATCAATCTAAACAAGCTTATCAGTGTTTAAGCGACAAGCAACAAAAAGAATGTTTTGATGTAACTTTCGCTGCATTTCATAATAAAGATTTATATAAAATAGTAACTAGAAATGATAATTCAGGGCCAATAAATGATTCTCATACTCTTGAAGCACACTATAAAAAGACTAAAAACGCCCTAAATCTAGTTTCTAGTGCTGAAAATACCACTAACCTACAAGAATTAGAATGGGCTTACCATTTATTAAAAAACACGGATAATCGTGCTCGTTATGAACAACAGAGAGAAGTAAAAGCAGCTTATGATAATAAAGTAAACAAAATGGAAGAAAGCTTAAAAAGCAAAAAAGAAGAAGATGTTGACTTAAGCAGCACTTATAGTTCCTTAATAGTTAAACATCTACCTGCTCAACCTACTATAAGTTCATCTGAAGAAGTAAAAAATCTGCATTACCAAAAAACTCTCCTTACATATAACAATGTGGGAAAACGCAACGCTTCAGGCATAACCGATGCTAAACGTATTGCTGGAAGATTAGTGCGCGAGGAAGCTAGAGAAATCTTGTTATCATCCCTTGAAATAAAAAATACTCTATAAAACGTTATTCAAAACACACGGACGTGTTTTTATTTTAAATTTAAATACCCAACATATTGTGCTGTAATTCCCTAATCTCATCCCGCACCTTAGCCGCTGCTTCAAACTCCAGATTCTTCGCATGCGCTTGCATTTTCTGTTCTAGTAATTTAATTTTTTGTGCGATTTGTTGGGGTGTTAATACTGCATAATGGGCTTGTTGTTCAGCGACTTTTAAATAACGGCGATTCGAATTGGCTTTATCGCGGCGCGCGCCTTCCATTACATCTTGAATGGTTTTTTCAACGCCTTTTGGTGTGATGCCATGTGTTTGATTATAAGCTGTTTGTTTAATACGGCGCCGTTCTGTTTCTCGAATAGCACGTTCCATTGAACCGGTTATTCTATCGGCATATAAAATCGCTTTTCCATGCAAATGTCGGGCGGCACGGCCTATGGTTTGAATTAATGAGCGTTCCGATCGCAAAAAGCCTTCTTTGTCTGCGTCTAAAATAGCAACCAGCGAAACTTCTGGCATATCTAAACCTTCGCGTAATAAATTAATGCCTACTAAAACATCGAACTTACCTAAACGTAAATCTCTAATAATTTCGACTCGCTCGACGGTATCAATATCAGAATGTAAATAGCGGACTTTAATGCCATGTTCATTTAAATATTCGCTTAAATCTTCTGCTAATCTTTTGGTTAAAGTAGTCACCAACACGCGCTCATTAACCGCAGTGCGTTTGTTAATTTCAGATAATAAATCATCTACTTGGGTGCCCACGGGACGAATTTCAATTTCTGGTTCAATTAATCCTGTTGGGCGCACGACTTGCTCAACTACGGCGCCTGAATGTTGTATTTCATAAGGGCCGGGTGTTGCAGATACAAAAATAGCTTGGGGCGCTAACCGTTCAAATTCTTCGAATTGCATGGGGCGATTATCTAATGCGGAAGGCAAACGAAAACCATATTCCACTAAAGTTTCTTTGCGCGAACGATCGCCTTTATACATAGCGCCTAATTGCGGTATGGTCACATGCGATTCATCGATCACTAACAATGCCTCGGGAGGCAAATAATCAAATAAAGTAGGTGGCGGTTCGCCAGCGTTGCGCGCTGATAAATAACGCGAATAATTTTCGATGCCGTTGCAATAACCTAATTCTAATAGCATTTCAATATCATATTGTGTGCGTTGTTTAATCCGCTCTGCTTCTAATAATTTACTGTTATCATAAAATTGTTCTAAGCGTTCTTTTAATTCAACTTTAATTTTTTCAATCGCTTCCAACACGCGATCGCGGGGGGTAACGTAATGGGTTTTTGGATAAATGGTTAAGCGTGGTAAGCGTTGTAATATTTCACCGGTTAAGGGATCAAACAGACTTAAATTATCTAATTCATCGCCGAATAATTCAATACGGACAGCTTGCTCGTCTGAATCCGCCGGATAAACATCAATCACATCACCACGTACGCGATAGGTTCCGCGCTCAAAACTTGTATCATTGCGTTTATATTGTAATTCCGCTAAACGACGTAATATAGCGCGCTGATCAACGGTGTCACCACATCGTAAATGCAAAATCATGCTCATGTAAGTATTGGGATCACCCAAACCATAAATAGCAGAAACGCTTGCGACAATAATAACATCGCGACGTTCTAATAATGCCTTGGTAGCCGATAAACGCATTTGTTCAATATGTTCATTAATGGAGGCGTCTTTTTCGATAAATGTATCGGAAGAGGGTACATAAGCTTCGGGCTGATAATAATCGTAATAGGATACGAAATATTCCACGGCATTATGCGGAAAAAATTCCCGCATCTCGCCGTATAATTGTGCCGCTAAAGTTTTATTCGGCGCTAAAATCAGGGTTGGCCGTTGCATCTGCTGAATAACATGCGCAATCGTAAAGGTTTTGCCAGAACCGGTTACACCTAATAAAGTTTGATGCGCTAAACCTGCCTGCATTCCTGCAAGCAAGGCTTTAATAGCAGCCGGTTGATCACCGGCAGGTTTAAAATTTGACTGGATAGAAAATAATTTTTTGTTTGACATAGTTTGCAATCATAGCATAATTTGGCTTAATTCGCATTCAACTAAGGGACAATACGATGGCAATACAACTCTCTAATCGCGTTCAAAAAATCAAACCTTCCCCTACCCTGGCATTAAGTGCGCGCGCAAAACAGTTGCAAGCGGAAGGCAAAGATATTTTAAATTTAACGATAGGCGAACCGGATTTTGATACGCCTGAACATATTAAAGAAGCAGCGCGTAAAG
>CAIUAS010000208.1 GCA_903897205.1 uncultured Gammaproteobacteria bacterium | reverse complement strand
TAATTGTTGCTTTAACCCCTGCTGTGACTCAGCATGTATTTTTTCCAAGGCTTGAACATACGTTTTGCTTTCGCTTTGCAGAACGTTCAACATTTTTTCATGCTCTGCTGCTCGTTCTTCTGCCCTTGCCTGGATGTGACGCATTTCGGTTAATTCTTTTTTTAATAAAATTAAATCGGTCTCTAAATGGTTAACCTTTTTATTGGCTTTTTCTAAACTGTTCAGGGTTTCATCCCGTTGTTGTTCAGCGGCCGCTTTTTCTTGCAACGCGACGGCCACTTTTTCATCACTTTCCTGTTTAATTTTTTCAACCTGCTGCTGGGCTTGTGTGTTTAACTGCTCCCAGGCATTCGCAATGACATGATTCACTTCATTCGCTGGAATAACGGGCGTGGCCAAAGCATTGGCTTGGTTCTCAAAATGCTGTGCCCGCCATTGGTTTAAGTATTTAGAAATGGTCGCCAAACTACCGGTATTGCCCAGCGCAATGCGGACTTTTTCGATGGTCGGGTTTTGATGTTGTTGGACAATTGTGTTGGCCGCTTCTGCAACCTCTACATAAGAAATACCTAATCTTGCCATTTGACATTCACCTCAATTAATTTCTTATTGCCTACTTTAGCTAACAAGCGGCCCTTGCCATGTTCTATTAGCCTAACTGTCCTTAACGCTTCACTGTTCCCACCCAGGCCCAGACAGTCGCTCGCGCCTCGTCCTATTTTTTTTAAGGTTCCGAATAGTTCCGAATAGTTCCGATAACGGAAATAAAAAGTTCCGAATTATCATTTTCTGATAAGCGACCAGCGGACACTTTTTGTTTTCCCTTGGTTTTGCGCAAGCCCCACGGCTTTTAAATGCAATAAATCTTTACGGATCATCCTTTCAGTCGGCGGCCGCTCTAACTTCTCAACAATTTGCTTAATCGTCATTTCCTGGTTTGCATGCAAAAGCACAAGAATATGGCGCTGACGGTTATTGAGTTGTTCCAAGACCGGTTTATTAATGCCGGTGCTTTGTGCTAATTCTTCAATGGAATAATCCACGACTACGATATTGCGTAAACGATGTGGGAAAGGAAAGGTAATGGTAAAGACGGCTGGGTTTTCAACGTTAAACACGGGCTCCGGATCGCCCGCTTCCAAGCAACTGGCCATAATCTCATGGATGCCCCTGCCCCATTTCTCAATGAGACCCATTTTATAAAACACTTCTGCCATTAAGGGGTTACGGGGATCAGAATGGCCTTTTTTGATCATGCCTAATGAAACTCCTGGTTGCAGCCCCCCATGATTAAAAATTTCCATGCGGTCATCATAAATGGCCAGCCCTATGGAACCACTACGGACACTGTAATCCCGATGGGCCAAGGCATTAATGAGGGACTCCCGTATAGCCGTATAAGGAATTAATGGCGTTTCGACACGCTGCAACTGGCCCGGTACAATTTTCGCAGCAAGAGGCAAATGCTTTTGGACAAAAGCCATGCCTGCTTCCAATAGTTCAAACGCATTGCCATAGAGCCTATCGCTGTCTAAAAATTCATGCCGATCAGTCCCTTTAAAACGGGCCAATTTGAGTTGGCATTGCGGACAATCCGGCAAAAAGGTTTTACCAAACAAGGCCACCGCGCCATTGAGCACACGATTGTTTTTTAATAATTTCAATCGCTCTAATACCTCAAGGGCCGATTGCTTAAGCGATGAATGGGGCAAACGTTTGTTTTCTACGGCGTGACGGACCACTTCATCAATACGTTCAGGGTCTAAGTGGGCCCCTGCATAATCGGACGCAAAACTTTCCCAAGCATAGTTGAGCTGTTGACGGTTCGCTACCAGCTGATCATACCGCTGTTGGGACATTCGTCGCGTGATAGATTGCACGCGCTCAAAGGGACGGCCGTCATAAACGTAGGGGGCGTGTTTGCCTGCTGGAACGCGAAGCACAAGGATTTGCTTGCTGTCCGCTAATGGAAAATATTCTGCTTCCACTGGGGCCGGGGGCTCTAGCTTACTGCATTCCCTGGCAATTTCTTGGCGCGTGTTGTCTGTCACGGTTTGACCAATACAGCGGCCTTTATCATTAACGCCCACCAGCACGGTGCCGCCTTGACCGTTCAAGAAGGCGCAAACTGTCTCAAGTGCGCCCTTGAGCTGCGCGGTCGAAGTTTTAAATTCTAATGTTTCGGATTCACCTTGTTCTATTAATTGCGCAATTTCACTCATGCTCATAAAAGCCCCTGCTTTTAGCGCGCTCTAGCGTTGCTTTGATAGGCATTGGTAACCGATAGTCAAATTCGTTCATTTTAGCTTTTTCGCTATTGATGATCCTGTTTTTTTATAACTAAAAACAATGATTAAAAACAGACAGGGACCAAAAAAATTTATAGGGACAAGAGACAAACCCGATCCTAATTTAATTTACGTAATATGTAAAGTGTAATTTTACTTATGATTTTAAGCCCTTAATTTCTGATTACGGAGGTAATCAGAAACAAACTAAATTTCCCCGGCGGACGCTAATCATAGTGCTTAAAAGAAATCGCAGAACTGACTGCGGAACATTTCTTAGCGGTGAGCTTAAAGAAATGATAAACTGCCCCATTTCTAACAACTTAAATAATTATTGCGGCTTAATTCATATTACGCTTGACTTACCTCTACTAAATGCGTTTTTAGATAAATAGATATAATTATATTATTTTTGTTATTCTATGAAATTTTAATCATTTAATTTAGAAATTTTTTATTTTATGGTGCTAATTTTTTGAAGGGTGGTAG
>CAIUAS010000207.1 GCA_903897205.1 uncultured Gammaproteobacteria bacterium | reverse complement strand
CACTTTTTTGAAAAAATCGATAAATCCTTCTAATTCCTTTGCCATTTCTTGCCTCTTTTACATTAAAGGCATGAAATAATACGGCATTATCTCTTGGCTAGCTAAATTTTAATGAGGGAGCCCTGGGTGAGAGGGTTATTTGAAATTAAATCAGCCGGTAATTCTCGGTAAAGCTCGGTGGTCTTGGGTTCCTTACCAAATTCGTTGGGGTTTTGCGTTTTTATTGCGCTAGCTAACATCGGTGGCCCGGGGTCCTGTCGCTGCGGTACTCCATAATTTGCTATCGCAAATTATGAAGCCTCCCCTGCGCGCCACCCCTTCTTAGTGTTTATAAAACACAAAAACTCATCGGGTTTGGTACTGTCGCTGTGAGGCTTCAAATTTAATTTCAAACTGAATCCATTTATTGCAGTGCCTGTCCATTTAGGGCAAAATCCTCCCTCTTCTTTATTAGCATTTAAGAAAATTAAAATTGCGAATTAACGTTATTCTTCGAGGCAAACGAAGTGTTGCAAAAAATACAGGCACTAGGTCGTATTGGATTCACCTTTTGTAGTGATATTGGGCGTTCCGGTATATTTTTAACGCGCGCATTGGTGCGTAGGCCTCGTATTGCAAAAGGTTTTCCATTATTAATACAGCAAGTATTTTCTGTGGGCGTATTGTCTCTCGTTATTATTGCGTTATCAGGTCTTTTCATTGGGATGGTAGTGGGTTTGCAAGGCTATCATACCTTAAACAAATTTGGTGCAACGCAAGAACTGGGCCAGTTAATAGCATTAAGCGTAGTGCGCGAATTAGGCCCTGTGGTAACCGCATTATTATTTGCAGGGCGTGCCGGCTCAGCATTAACGGCCGAAATTGGTTTAATGAAGGCAACTGAGCAATTAGACAGTATGGAAATGATGGGGGTAGATCCGCTTTGGCGAGTGATTTCACCGCGCTTTTGGGCGGGTTTTATTTCAATGCCAATATTAGCAATCATTTTCAGTGCGGTGGCTATATTGGGTGGTTATTTAGTAGGCGTCGAATGGCTAGGTGTTGATGGCGGTTCTTTCTGGAGCAATATGCAAGCTTCGGTGGATTTTCACGAAGATGTGGTTAATGGCATTATCAAAAGTATTGTTTTTGGTTTTGTCTGTACTTGGATTGCGGTATTTCAA
Source organism: uncultured Gammaproteobacteria bacterium (assembly GCA_903897205.1). Taxonomy (GTDB): domain Bacteria; phylum Pseudomonadota; class Gammaproteobacteria; order CAIUAS01; family CAIUAS01; genus CAIUAS01. The sequence continues at coordinate 14,142 of CAIUAS010000207.1, read as the reverse complement.
GGGTATGATACCGTGCCAACAGCAGAAGGCATTGGGCGAGCAACTACTCGTACCGTTGTTTATTCTTCGTTAGCGGTTTTAGGGTTTGATTTTGTTTTAACGGCAGTCATGATGGGGGGCTGGTAAGTGCGCGAACGTTCCATAGAAATAATTGTTGGTTTATTTATGTTGGCAGGGATATTAGCCTTGCTAGTATTGGCCTTAAAAGTCAGCGGCCTGGGCGCTTATGCAAGCTCAAGTGGTTATACGGTTACCGCTAACTTTGATAATGTCGGTGATTTAAAAGTGCGTGCACCGGTCACTATTTCAGGAGTAAAAGTAGGAGAGGTAACGGGCATTACTTTAAACACCACGACGTTTAAAGCGGCTGTTATGATACGGCTTTATCCTGATCAAAATAAAATTCCTACCGATAGTTCGGCGAGTATTTTCACGCAAGGATTATTAGGCTCGAATTATGTTAATTTAAGTCCTGGTTTTGATGAAACTTATTTAACGAATGGATCGGTGATTGATAATACCCATCCTGCTTTAATTTTAGAGAATTTAATTGGGCAGTTGTTGTTTAGCTTGAAGAATTCAGGTGGCGATGACTCAAATAAAAAAGCTTCTAATACCGAGACTGCGAAATAAGATAGAGGATAATATGAGAAAACTAGCATTCGTTGCTACCAGCCTTTTTATGTTAATGATGAGCTGTGTGGTTTGGGCTGAGGCAGTTATGCCGGTGCCGGTCGCTATGTTACAAACGACATCCGATCAGGTTATTGCTGCTTTAAAGCAAAATAAAGCTTCTTTAAAGCGCAATCCAAGTGTGGTTTATCAAATCGTAAATAAAATTTTAGTGCCGCAAGTTGATTTAATAGGAATGTCACGTTCAGTCTTAGGTCGCGATGTGTGGACCAAAGCAACGCCAGCGCAACAACAAAGATTTGAACAACAATTTAAAAATTTATTAATTCATACTTATGCTTCTGCACTAGCCAATTATAATAATCAAACGGTGCAGTTTTTACCTATTCGTGGTGGCTTGGGTAATCAAACGCGCGTACAAGTTAATAGCCAAATTTTGCAGCAAAATGGCCCAGCTATTTCAGTTAGCTATCGCTTGATTAAGCAAGGCGATGCTTGGAAAGTGTATGATTTTAGCGTGGATGGTATTAGCATGCTAGAAAGTTTCCGCTCACAATTTGCGGCTGAACTTAATCAAGGTAATTTAGACCAGCTCATTAATAAATTAGCCCAACATAACGATAAACCAGTAAATTCATAATTTCAAATGCAGACAGCTCAACTACAAACTAGCGCCGATAATACGATTAAAATATCTGGCGCTTTAATTTTTGCTACCGTGAGTTCATTGTGGGAACAAAGCAAAAAATTATTTACTACTCCTGCTAAGCAATTATTTTTCGATTTTGATGCAGTTACCCAAAGTGATAGCGCGGGTGTCGCTTTGCTATTAGCCTGGATCCGCATTGCGCGTGTTCAGCAAAAAGAAATTTCATTTTTATCCCTGCCAGAACAAATGCGCGCCATCGCGCGCGTTAGCGGATTAGAAGCTATTTTGCCCATTCAATAACTACCAAGAAATCTTATGCAACCACAAGACATTCAAAAAATTCTTGCAAGTCATTTGCCTGATTCACAAATTAGTGTTGAAGGGGATGATGGCCAACACTTTGCGGCCGTTATTGTTTCGCCTGCGTTTCGCGGCAAAAGCAGAGTGGAGCAGCAACAAATGATTTATACAGCCTTGGGCTCGCATATTACTAGTGGTAATATTCACGCCTTATCGTTAAAAACATATACGCCCGAAGAGTATCAACAGAGGTAAGGTGCATGGATAAATTAATTATAACGGGTGGTTCTCCGCTCAATGGTGAAATTCGTATTGCGGGCGCTAAGAACGCCGCTTTGCCTATTTTGGCAGCTACTTTGTTGGCAGATGAACCTGTCACTATCGCCAATGTTCCTCACTTACACGACATTACTACCATTTTAGAATTGCTCGGCGGGATGGGCGCTCAATTTACGATTAGTGAGCGAATGAATATTGAAGTGGATACGCGCGATATTGGACTTCGCTATGCACCTTATGAACTTGTGCGTACTATGCGGGCTTCTATTTTAGTATTAGGCCCTTTATTGGCGCGCTATGGTGAGGCTATTGTGTCTTTGCCAGGCGGCTGTGCAATCGGCGCCCGCCCCGTTAATTTACATATTGTAGGCCTGCAAGCGATGGGGGCTGATATTCATGTTGAGAATGGTTATATCAAAGCGAAAGTAAAAGGCCGACTTAAGGGCGCCCATATTGTTTTAGATACCATTACGGTAACGGGTACGGAAAATCTTATTATGGCGGCTGTGCTGGCCGAAGGTACCACGGTGCTGAAAAATGCGGCGCGTGAACCAGAAATTGAGGATCTAGCTAATTTTCTGAATGGCTTAGGCGCTAGAATCAGCGGTGCCGGTACTGACACCATAACGATTGAAGGGGTAGATCAATTGCATGGTGGTCAATATCAGGTGATGCCTGATCGTATTCAAGCGGGCACTTATCTTGCTGCTGCCGCGTGTACGCGTGGTCGCATTCGCATAAAAGATATTCGTCCAGATATTTTAGAATCGGTTTTATTGAAATTAGAGGAAGTTGGGGCAACTATTAATGTGGGCGATAATTGGGTAGAGCTTGATATGCGCAATAAGAGACCGCGTGCGATTAATGTGCGCACTGCCCCTTATCCTGCTTTTCCAACAGACATGCAAGCGCAATTAATGGCAATTCTTTTAACAGCAGAAGGTACTAGTACCATTACCGAAACTATCTTTGAAAATCGCTTTATGCACGTGCAAGAAATGCTGCGCATGGGGGCAGATATTAAATTAGAAGGCAACACCGCTATTTGTACGGGTGTTGAAGATCTTACTGGCGCCCCTGTTATGGCAACTGATTTGCGTGCTTCTGCGAGTTTGGTGTTGGCGGGTTTAATGGCAAAAGGCGAGACTTGCGTGGATCGCATTTACCATATTGATCGTGGCTATGATTGTATTGAAGAAAAACTCGCTCAATTAGGTGCACGCATTCAACGTATTAGCGTTTAAAAAGCGAAACTCAACGGGACTGGTATATATAAAAATTAACACTTAACTAAGTGCCTTGTCGTAAATTCGATAAGTTTTATATTTGGTAGCGCCCATTAGTTTTAAACCGAAATTCATGGATTTATTATCTTCTAAAATCCAGGAGCATTCACTAACAGGAAAACCATATCGTGGCCCTAGTTCTAAATATTTCATATAAAGCAGCGGGCCTAATTGTAGAGATTGATATTTTTTACGAACCCCTAAAATAGGAATACGCCCTTGGGTGAGGCTCTTTTTTACTTTAGTGTGCCATAGTAATTTTAATAAGCCTGTTGGTAGCAGGCGGCCATTGCGAATTTTAGAGAAAACTTGATTAACGTCAGGGAGCAAAGCGCCAAACCCTGCCATTTCGCCATTAATTTCAATAATTAAAATGAGTTCTGGGACGATGATAGGTTTCATCTCTTTTGCGAATAAGCGAAATTCCGTCTCTGACATAGGGATAAAGCCCCAATTTTTTTCCCAGGCATCGTTGTAAATTGCAAAAATATTAGCAACTTCTTCATCGTAACGTTTCATGTCGACATGACGGAATTTAATATTTTCTTCTTTGGTTGCAGCCTCTGCTTTGGCAATTAAGCGTCGATCAAATGTCGCTTCTTTATGATCAATCAACCAGGCAAATAAATCTTTTGCTTTACTAAAAGCAGCTTGCTCAACCAGGTCGACATAGTAGGGTGGGTTTTGCGTCATCATTATAAATGGCTTTGTGTCAAAGGCTGATATTTGCAAGCCACATTCATAATTGGTTGATGGATTCATAGGGCCACGTAATAAATCCATGTCTTGTGCTTTGCTCCATTGTTCTACCGCCTGAAATAATGCTTTGGAAGTTTTAGCATTATTTTCACACTCAAAAAAGCCCCAAAAGGCCGTGTTATCTTCATGAAACTGATTATGGGCGCGATTAATAATACCGGCGATCCGGCCTACGCATTTATTATGACGATAGGCATTCCATAATTGTAATTTTGCTTGTTGATAAAAAGGATGCTTTTTAGTATTTAATAATTCTTTAACTCCTATTTTTAATGGGGGCACCCAATTAAGATCGTGTGCATGCAAATCCCAAGGCAGCTGAATAAAATCTTTTTTTTCTTTTTTCGTGGTAACAGGGCGAATTTCCACCGTCATTTTAGTTTCCTCGGATTTCTATTAAATAAAGATTGTGTTAGTTAAGCCTCGCCCGATTCATTGAGCAGGGTTAGTGATTCAATGATCGCATTAGCCGTATAATTAATTTGCTCTACGGTATGGGTAGAATTAATAAAGAAGCGTAAGCGCGCGCCATTTTTTTCTACCGCTGGATAAAAAATAGGTAACGCATATATGCCGCGTGTTTTTAATTCGGCGCTTAATTGAATTGCTTTTGCAGCTTCGCCCACGATGACTGGAATAATAGGTGTGTTTTTACTAGGGCCGGTATTAACTCCAGCTGCCTGCAAATGCATTAATAAAAGCGCGGCGCGCTCATGTAAGGTACTAACGCGTTCAGGTTCGCATTTTAAAAGTTCAACGGCGGCTAATGCTGCAGCAGTATTGGCAGGGCTAATGCCTGCTGAATAAACAAAACCACCCGCGCCAAATTTTAAATATTCGATAAGTTCGGCAGAGCCCGCAATATAACCACCACAACTGCCAAATGATTTACTTAAAGTGCCCATCCAAATATCGATATCATCGGCTTGTAAATTAAAATATTCCCGGATACCCGCGCCTGTTTTACCTAAAGTACCAATAGAGTGCGCTTCATCAAGCATCAAAAAGGTATGATAGCGTTTTTTTAAAGCAACAAATTCAGGAATAGGAGGGATATCTCCATCCATGCTAAAAATACCTTCGGTAAGAATTAATACACGCTCGTAATGATGGCGATGTGTAGCTAATAAATGTTCTAGCGTACTCACATCATTATGAGGAAAAACTAATCTTTTGGCGCCGGAGAATAGGGCGCCTTGTAATGCACTGTTATGGATCAATACATCATGTAAAATTAAATCATTAGGGCCGAATAAGTGGGTAATGGTAGATACATTGGTTGCATGACCTGCTGAAAAAACCACGCAATTTTGCGTGCCAATTAAATCCGCAATAGCGCTTTCTAGTTGATGATGGATTGGCTTCTCGCCTGCAATTAAACGGCTGGCGGATACGGAAGTGCCATATTGTTGTACCGCTTCGATAGCTGCTTGATTAATCCGCGGATCGCCGGACATACCTAAATAATTATAACCACAGTAATTAATATATTGTTTGCCATTTAAAATGGTCGTGTCGCGCGAAGTGCCTTCGGTAATATTAAAAAATAAATTGCGCGCCCCTTTATCGTGTAAATGTGCCTTGGTTTGCTTGAGCTGAATAAAGCCTGGAAATTTATCAATGCGGGTAGAGTTAATAAGCTGTTCGGTTGTTAGCACGGGTTTTTCAGTGTCCATAAAATGCTGTTGTTTGCTAAGTAATAATTTTTCAACTAAACCATTAATACTGCATTGTTCAGCCAGCATAGTAGGATCTAATGTAAAGCCTAATTTTTTTTCCAAATCAGCGGTTAATTGCGTTAATAAAATGGAATCAAAACCATAAGCTGCTAAGTTTTTATTAAGATTAATTTCATTGGCATTAATATTTAATTTTTGGGCCGCCCATTTAATGAGCCATTGCACTAAATCTTGATCGGTTTGCGTAGTATGATCGTCGCTAGGGGAGGTATTATTGGCGGTATCTAACCAGGTGTGTAAAATTTTTAATTGGTCGCTGCTATATAAGTCTCGCATTAAACGCCGGCGCATTTTACCGCTAGTGGTTTTTTTTAGGGTGCCCAAGGGAATAAGGGCAATTGCATGAACTCGTAAACTATGTTGCTCAGCAATAGCTTGACGAATGGCGGTAACAATATTATCTACTTCATCCTGATTAATAGTATGTTTAATTTCAGTAACAATAATTAAACATTCGGTATTATTTTTATCAATAGCAAATGCGGCGGTTGAGCCATTGCGTAACAAAGCATGGGAGTGTTCAATGTTTGCTTCAATATCTTGCGGATAATAATTACGGCCGCGAATAATAATTAATTCTTTTAGGCGACCTGTAATAAACAATTCATTATTTTGTAAAAACCCTAAATCACCCGTACGGAAAAAAGGTCCTTGGCCATCAGCCGTGTAAGCTTGGAAACATTCTTGCGTTAATTGGGTTTGTTTCCAATAGCCTTGAGTGACGTTAGGGCTTTGTAGCCAAATCTCGCCAATATTTTCATCTAAGCAAATCTGTTGGGTTTCAGGATCAACGATAAGCAGTTGATAAGTGGGCGCCGGTTGACCGCTGCTGACTAATAGTTGCGTGTTTGCTGCATCGGTTGCCGGCCGTATTTTTTTCTCTGCTAATGCTGTTTTGTCGACGGTTTGAATATAAGGCCCCGCTTGTTTCTGTGGACCTGAAATAAATAATGTCGTTTCGGCCATCCCATAGCAAGGGTAAAAAGTTTGCAAGCGAAAGCCACAACGGGCAAATGCTTGGGTAAATTCCGCCATAGTGTTGGCGCGCACAGGTTCTGCGCCATTTAAAGCAAACTCCCAGCAACTTAAATCTAAGCCTGCTTTGTCCGCTTCTGTAATGCGTTTTACACATAAATCATAAGCAAAATTAGGTGCTACCGAGATATTAGCTCGATAATAAGCAATGGCTTGCAGCCAACGAATAGGCCGTTTTAAAAAAGCCATCGGCGCCATAATGTGGCAGGGAAATTGCCCATAGGCTGACTGCAAAATAGAACCAATAAGCCCCATGTCGTGGTAGGGTGGTAACCAACTGACGGTTTGACAATTTTCAGATAAGCCTAATTTTTGATAAATCGTGGCTAAATTATGCAAAAGATTACCGTGCGTTACCATTACGCCCTTGGGATTGCCCGTTGAACCAGAGGTATATTGCAGCAAGGCCAATTGCTCGGAAGCTAATAAGGGTTTTTTCCAGTGCTTTGTTAATTCATTTGAGAGCTGATCGGTTGCCAGCCAGGCTAAATTAGCAAACTGCCATTCACTAGATGCATGCAATTTTTCATGCGGATGACGACCTAATAAATCACTTATTTTTTCTAATAATGCAGGCGTAGGCAAGTGTTGAGCATGACCTGATTGTTTTAATTTATGAATAATCTCGCTGGTCGATAAGCAAAACACAGGTTGCGAATTATCAATAATTAATTGCAATTTAGTCGCTAGTTCTTGTGCTTGCGGTGGATAAGTGGGTACTGCAATAGTTCCCGCATATAAACAGCCAAAAAAAGCCGCAATAAAATCCAAACCAGGCGGATAAACTAATAAAACACGATCGCCGATAGTGGCATTTTGCTGAATTAAGGCGGCTATTGCGCGCGCTTTTTCATCTAACTCGCGATAAGTCATGGTGATAGTATTGTTGATATCACCATCAATTAAAAATGTATACGCTGTTTTATCTGCAACGGTTTTTAGATTATTTTCTAATAATTCAATAAAATTGTTAGGTAACCCCGACACGCATATTCTCCATAGTATTTAATTAACAGGAATGGATATCTTAAGTTTAAGCCGACTATAACCAGCCTGCTTTTTGGTACCACTCGTACGTTAGTTTTACTCCTGTTGCCCAATCGACTTGTGGGCGCCACTGTAATTCACACTGGGCTTTTTGGCTATTGCAGACCCAGTGCGGTTGGATCAATTCGTTTACTTTGTCACGTGTGAGCATAACGGCTGAATTGCTTAATTTGCCGTATTGCTCTGTTATAAACGCTGCTGCTTTTAATATCCCATTAGGCAAGACTGGTTTTAGCCACAACTTAGTTCCCATGGCTTGAGCAAGCTGGTTAATCATATCGCAACTGGTATGAATTATACCATCATCAATAAAATAAGCTGCGCCGCTAGGCGCAGCGGTGTGCACAGCTTGGCATAAGGCATTTGCAGCATCAGGCCCATAGATGACGCTGGCGGTGTTATGTTTACTGCCAAAAAAAGGAAATATTTTATACTGAACTGCTTGGAAAAAAGCCAGACATTCTTTATCGCGTGGCCCATAAATTAAAGGCGGGCGGATAATCGTAATGGGTATTTTGTCAGCGAAAGTGCGAGCTTGCTGTTCTGCGGTTAGTTTGCTGCGACCATAATGGGTAACGGGATTAAAGCTTTTAATGGTGTCTTCTTGCAAGGGATGGCCATCGCTAGCGGCGCCCACCGCTGCCAAACTTGAGACTAATACAAAACGTTTTAATTGAGGTGCTTTAGCCAGGGTTGCTTTTAATAAGTTGATGGTACCTTCAACATTAATGGTATTAAATTCACTGCAATGACGTGCTTTAACTAAGCCCGCTGCGTGAATGATCGCGTCTATGCCGGTAACTGCTTGTTGTAAAGCACCTTCGTCAGCAAGCTGACCTTCGCAAAACTCAATGTTGGGTAAGGTCTCTAAAAAATGCCGATTCGCGCTAGTGCGAATTAAGCAGCGTACTTGATGGCCTTGTGCAGATAATTGTTCTGCAACATGCGATCCTAAAAAACCGGTGGCGCCCGTGACGAGGATTTTCATGTTATCAATTAAAAGTTAATGTGAGTTGTTATAAGAAATATAACGATGGAATAAGTAATAAAAAATATAAGCCATCATTAAACCAGTTACCACATCGATAATATAGTGTTGTTTCGTGGTGAGAGTAGAGCTAGCGATTAGAGTAGCCCATAAAAAGAAAAACCAGAATTTTTCTCTTTGCTCTTCTAGAAAAATAAAGGCAGATAAATAACAACTGCTAACATGTAAACTGGGCAAGCAGCTGGTTGGGTGATCAACCGTGCGTAAATAAGTAAATATAGCCACTGTTAAGCTATGTGAGTCGGTTGGCAAGGAAAAATTAGTGCGCGGGTAAATCGTTGGCCAGCAAATAAAAATAATGACACTGACTATTTGTATCGCCATCATTGAATATAAATATTTATTTAAGTTGGTGAGATCTTTACACAATAAATAAGTACTGATAAATAAAAAATACTCTGTTAAATAAAGCCAAATGGTGGCGGGAATAAAGGGTATTGTTCTATCGAGTTTTGTTAAAGGTAAATAGTGGGGAGCAAAGAATAAAAAATGATTGGAAGAAAGATAAATAATTGTTGCAAAAATAAATGCAATAATTCCTACCAGTGTTTTATTTTTGGCGGTAATAAATAAAGGTAATGCGAATGCAATTTTGGTTGATGAAACAGTCTGCATAAGTCGTGTTGTTACAGGTTAATTTTATTGAAAATTGCAACGCTATGGCGTGATTGTTGGGCCTTGCTAAGGCTCAGCCCAAATCAAAAATAAAAACGTTATGCGAAATGTTTATTTGATAATGACAAATAATGCGCCGCCAGTGCGTTGTTGGAAAACATTTAGCAATAATTGTTCGCCACCTTTTCTAGCTGTTTGTTGTAATTGCTGAACGCTGGATACCGGTGTTTGGTTAGCTGATAAAATGACATCACCAGGGCGTATGCCCGCTAACCAGGCAGCACTATTTTCTGCTACTTGCACTACTTGCACGCCCGTAACAAGCCCTTGAGTAGGTGTTTCTTCGCTAAAGTTACGTAAACCTAAGCCATATAAGAAACTATTGTTTTGTTCTGCTGCTTTTTTATAGTGTTCGGGATCAGCGCTGACTAAGTTTACCAAGATCTCCTTGCCTTTTCGTAATAATTGTAAATGGATGCCGCTGCCTACACGCAACATGCCAATGATATTTTTTACTTGTGCGCTACTCTGAATGTTCATGCCATTAATGCTTTTAATGATATCGCCGGACTGCACGCCAGCGGTCGCCGCCGGTGAGTTCGGGAAAACTTGCGCCACTAATGCGCCTATTTGACCATCTAAGCCAAAGGCATTGGCTAACGCCGGTGTTAAATCTTGTGCGTAAATTCCCATCATGCCGCGTTTAACAGAGCCATACTTCACCAATTGGGACAGGACGCTGCGCGCCATGTTAATTGGGATAGCAAAACCGATGCCGATATTGCCGCCATCAGGTGCCAAAATGGCTGTATTTATACCGATGACTTGGCCTTGTAAATTAATGAGGGCGCCACCAGAGTTGCCAGGGTTGATAGAAGCATCTGTCTGGATAAAGTTTTCATAACCTTCAATGCCAAGTCCGCTGCGCTCAAGCCCGCTCACAATGCCTGAAGTAACGGTTTGATTAAGCTCAAAAGGATTACCTATGGCCGCAACGAAATCCCCTACTTTTAGCTTATCAGAATTGCCTAAAGGAGCCGCCGTGAGTTTGTCAGCTTTGATTTGTAACACAGCAATATCAGAAGGTTGATCGGCGCCAATCAATTTAGCTTTAAAAACACGTCCATCACTTAAAGTGACTGTAATCGTTTTGGCGCTTCTTAACACATGGGCATTGGTTAACACATAACCATTGGCAGCGTCTATAACCACGCCAGAACCGATGCTCTCAAATTGGCGTGGGCGAAGTCGATAAGGTGAGTTGCGCCCTGCAGGCGTGTTAGGTTCTGCAAAGGGATTTTCTGGAGGAGCAATTTCACCTTGCGCGGCAATATTTACCACCGAAGGCGTAACCGCTTTTAAGATGCCGGAAATCGATGGTAAGGGTTGACCATTTTGCTCGGCAGGCAGTGCGGCATAGGAAGAAGGCGCCAGTGATAACGTGGTTAAGGCCAATATTAAGCTGCTGGTTAAAAGCCCAATTTTTTTCATAAGGTTTGCCATTTTGGATAGAAGAAATTTGAACTAATAATACCTTATTTTGGTTTTATGAATAAAGCTTTATTCGCGCCGTCATAAATTTACTATTTTTTGCGGCTGGCCTGTTTCCTATAATTCCTATAATTAGTTAAATAAAGGGATTTATAATGCGGATTCGTTGGTGTTGCATAATAGGTACGCGTTTACGAATAGCTTGTTGCTGAGTTAAATTTAACTCAGCAACAATGATCCCTTCGCCAACGGCTTGTTCTGCTAAGAGGTTACCCCACGGATGAATGATGACAGAATGGCCAAAGGTTTTTCTGCCGTTTTCATGGGCGCCAGTTTGGCAAGCGCCAATTAAAAAGCAAAAATTTTCTATTGCACGGGCGCGCGTTAAAATCTCCCAATGTGCTTGGCCCGTTGTAAAAGTAAAGGCGGCAGGAAGCGCGATAATTTCAACTTTGTGTTGCAGCATGAGGCGAAATAATTCGGGAAAGCGAATGTCATAGCATACCGCTAATCCTAAGCGACCAACGGGCGTGTCAACGATCGTGATGTTATTGCCCGCTTCAATGGAACGTGATTCATGATGTTCTTCAATGCCCGCTTCGACACAAACATCAAATAAATGAATTTTGTCATAGCGTGCGATTGCCTTGCCTTGTGAATTATAAACTAAACAAGCAGCGCGTACTTTGTTAGCATCGCTGGCTGCTAACGGAATAGTGCCGCCAACCAGCCAGATATTATTTTTTTCAGCTTGTTCGGCTAAGAAATTTTGTATCACGCCTTTGCCCGCTTGCTCACAGATATTAATTTTATCGGTTTCTGAGTTTCCCATTAAAGCAAAATTTTCTGGCAACACGGCTAATTGAGCGCCTTGTGCGGCGGCTTGTTCAATTAATTTTTTTGCTGTACGCAAATTTTTTTGTAAGTCGGCCGTAGAAGTCATTTGAATAGCGGCTACGCGTGGCATAAGCGGGTCCTTTTAGGTGAAGTCGTAGCAGAATCAGGGGTTATTAAGCCAAATTAAACTAGCCATTCTGCCAGTTGGATTTTTTTTTCGATAAGAATAAAAACGTTGTTCGTCAGTATACGTGCACAAATTTCCACCGAAAATTTGGGTAACGCCTTGGGCGTTTAAGCGTTGTTTTGCTAAGGTGTAAAGATCAGCTAACCATCGATTATTTGCATTACGTTTAAATGCAAATAGCGCTTGGGGATCAAAGGCGATAAATTGTTGATAAACTTCTTCGCCGACTTCAAAAGCCTCAGGCCCAATAGCGGGCCCCAGCCAAACTAGTAAATCTTTAGTCGGCACCGAAAGCGCTGTTAAGGTAGCTTCAATAATGCCGGCGGCAAGGCCCTTCCAGCCAGCATGAACAGCAGCCACAATGCTTCCGGCGCGATCACAGATAAGCAAAGGCAAGCAATCGCCTGTTAAAATAGCGCAAGCAATCTGGGGTTGTCGGGTAAATGAAGCATCTGCGGTAGCATTAATTTGGGCAGTATCCGCTTGAATGACCTGAATGCCATGTATTTGATTAAGCCATTTAGGTTCGTTGGCTAATTGCAATTGTTCTTTTAAAAGCATGCGATTACGCGCAACCGTAGCAGTGTCATCGCCCACATGCATTGCTAAATTAAAACTATCATAAGGTGGTTGGCTATAGCCGTCTAAGCGAGTGGTGGTAAAAGCGCTGATGTTATCGGGTGCTGGCCAGTTTGGGGTAATTAAATTAAGCATGATAAATAGCCCTAAATTTTGTTTGCTAAAGGAAGTATTTTAACTTATTTTGGTGTTCGGTAGATACTAATACAGCGATTACCGCTGAATTTTCAAAACATAAATTAATGAAATTAGCATGTTTGAATTAATCCAAGCAATTCCATTTAGCTTTGCAGCTTTGTTTCCGGTGCTCAACCCTCTTGGCTCCGCTATTATATTTTTAACCTTCACCCAAAGCCTAGCAGAACCTGCTGTGCATAAATTGGCGTTGAAAGTAGCGATTAATACCTTCGTTTTATTAGTCGTTGTCTTGCTGACCGGTTCCTGGATTTTGCGTTTTTTTGGTATCACTATTCCCATAGTGCAAATTAGCGGTGGTTTAGTGGTGGCTTATATTGGTTGGACTTTGTTGAATCAATCTAGCAGTGGTAATAGTAGTGGCCCAAGCGCTGCGAAGAATGAGCAGCAAGCAAATGACTTAGCGTTTTTCCCACTAACAATGCCCATCACGGCAGGCCCTGGTTGTATTGCGGTCACATTAACTGTGGGAGCGCACGAGATTACTCATAATCTGGCCAGCACTCTATTGGGTTTGTTAGGCGCTATTATCGGTATTGTTTTAGCAGCCATTAGCGTATTTTTTTGTTATCGCTATGCAGATCGCTTAACTAGCAAACTAGGTGGCGCGGGTAAACAAGTTATCATGCGCTTATCGGCTTTTATTAATTTATGTATTGGCATTGAAATTATTTGGCATGGAGTCCAAGCGTTGCTGGGTTAAAAGCCAATCAGTGATGTTAATCTTCCCAAGTGTAATCAGCTTCCCATTTTTCATTTTGCTGAGAGACGTCTTCACGCAAGATTTCGATAAGCTGCTGCATGTCGGCTGGTAGCGCTGTATGCCATTCTTTGTATGTATTAGAAATAGGATGAATTAACCCTAGTCGTTGTGCGTGCAGTGCTTGATGTTTAAATTCGCGCAATGCTTGTTTTAAAGGTTCGCCGGCTTGTTTGGGTAAATGCAAGCGGCCGCCATAGGTTGAATCCCCGACAATAGGATGATTGAGATGAGCCATGTGCACACGGATTTGATGAGTGCGGCCGGTTTCTAATTGTACTTTGATTCGGGTATGCGCAGGAAAGCGTTCAGCCACTCGATAATGGGTAATGGCGGGCTTAGCAAAATCTAATACCGCCATTTTTTGCCGCTGCATGGGGTGCCTGCCAATAGGAGAATCGATAGTGCCGCCAGCAATTAAAGCGCCGGTCACGATGGCTTGATATTCACGTTTTACTGTATGCGCTTGTAGTTGTTTAACTAAATGAGTGTGAGCCGTGAGCGTTTTAGCGACAACCAATAAGCCAGAGGTATCTTTATCTAAACGGTGGACAATCCCTGCGCGAGGTACTTGTGAAAGCTCGGGCGCATGATGCAGCAGGGCGTTCACTAAAGTATGGTCCAGGTTTCCCACCGCAGGATGTACCACTAAACCGATCGGTTTATTGATAACTAATAAGGCCTCATCTTCATAAACAATATT
>CAIUAS010000206.1 GCA_903897205.1 uncultured Gammaproteobacteria bacterium | reverse complement strand
TAAAAACAATCTAAAAAAATTACTTTCTAAAAACTTAACCATCAAGCAAGAAAACCACCAGGAAACGGCAAACATTAAAATGGCGCCGCTAAAATCCAACTGGTCATTACAAGGAAAAAATGATAAATCAAATTTCATTAAGATATTAACCGATCCAACGATTGCTAATCCAAGGCATTATTCGCAAAAAAAATCTTGGCTAACAAGCAACCTTGGTGAAATTTTAGTGGGATTGCTGCCTACCGTACTTGGTGGTTTTGGATCCATGTTTGTTTATTTTGTTGGCATACCTGACATCGCCAAAGAATTTGGTTTAGCTTGGCTAAAAGAAATTTCAGCTAACCCTTACTTAAAATTCATAGGATTAGCAATCGCTTTAGCCATTACATTTTATTTTGGTTATACGTTTGCCCAGACCAACTATAAAGCATTCCAACGCGAACAACTGTTTGAAAAAATACAAAAATCAATAGCGAATGAAGAAGCGGCAACCATTGAAATTGATGCAAAGTTAAATTTACTAAGAAAACTAAAACAACAGGCGCTTCGTATAATACATACCCTTAAAATATATAAGCATATAGCAAAAATTCTACAGAAAAAGCAGGAAAAATTAGAGGAATACACGCAAAAATACATTTTACTTGAGAAAAAATTAAGTGCTTTAAAAAAAGAGTAAATATGGGCTAGCCACTAGCGAACCCGATCTTTAGGACTTAGCAAAAAATCAGGCACAATTTTAACCTTGCCATATTAAACATCCCATCTCACGCTTAAACTGGGCTTTAAGGCAAGAGTATTGTATATTAGCGACATGGTCTGGCTTAATAATATATACCAATCCCATTGAGATTTTGCGTTTTATAAACTCAAAGAAGGAGTACCGCAGTGACAGGACGGGCCCCGGGCGACCGATTTTAGCTAGCGCAGTAAAATCACAAAATCTCAACGGAATTGATATATGTTTTCGTTCAAATAAAATTTGATATTAATAAATAGCACAATGTACTACACCATTCACATCAAACCTTCTGGTTATAATTTAATTGTCAAAGCCGGCGAAACCGTTTTATATGCCGCATTACGCCAGGGCTATCAATTTCCGCATGACTGTATGGCTGGGGATTGCAGTACTTGCCGCGGTCAATTATTAGAAGGCCAAGTTGAATATGACGAACCGTATTTACCTGGCCTTAACGAGGATGAACGCGAAGCGGGTTATGCTTTATTTTGCTCAGCCAAACCCATTTCAGACTTAGTAATCCATATCGACGGCGTCATTGGCCCTGCTCAATTGCCGACTAAAAAACTGACCTATAAAGTTAACTCGTGTGAAAAAATAAATAAGCATATTTATAAAATCATTTTGCATCCGCCAGCAGAAGACGCCATCCATTATTATGCGGGACAATACATTGAAATTTTGCAACGGGACACCAGCCCATTACCCTACTCCATTACCAACGCGCCATTTAATGATGACAATCACCTTGAATTACATATTCGCCACTTACCCGATCACATAGAAACAGGCGAATTAATTAAGCACATTGAAATGGTTCAAGAAATTCGTATCCAAGGGCCTTTTGGCAGCTGTATTTTAAAACAAGAACCCCCATATCCCATTATTTTTTTGGCGGGCGGCACCGGTTTTGCACCACACAAAGCACTCATTGAACAGGCGCTTGCCGAGAATATTCAACAAACGATTTATTTATATTGGGGCGCACGTACGCTGCAAGATCTTTATCTGCACGAACAAGCCTTACACTGGGCCAAACATGTGCCTAATTTTCATTATATTCCCGTGCTATCAGAAGCCACCCAGAATGATCACTGGACAGGGCGAAAGGGTTTAGCGCACGAGGCGGTCATAGCAGATCACGCTAATCTCTCACAATTTCATATCTATGCGAGCGGCCCTTATGAAATGGTTTACGCTGCCTTGCATGCATTTCAAAAGCTAGACTTAAAACGCGCTTTTTTTTATTCTGATATGTTAGATTACAATGCAAGTTAATTAGACTTAAGGCTTAACAAAAAATAAGCAAGTGAAAATTGGCCGCTAAAAATAGCTTAATCTGCGCCTGCGAAGATGCTACTGAGCAAAGGGTCAGCTTTGTCATGTAAGAATATCTATTCGTAATTATTTAAATGTTCTTTGCCACATTGCACCACGTCCACCACTGCTTACTGTAATAGAACCTTCGTCTCGCATTTTTCTTAAGACTTGCCGAATCATGTCCCGACTAATACCGGGACAATCGGATTCAATATCATTAATAGAAAAAGGTGCCATTCTGCGATTGACAGCAGATTGCACTAATTCTGTTTTTGAACCTCTACTAGTAGTAATCACGCCAACGCGCTCTTCAAATTCTTTATAAGCACGTAATAATGTTCCCCAGAAATAATTTAACCAAGGTTTCGCATCGTGTTTGTTCGAATGCCAATGTTGAGAACTGGCTTCAAGAGTTTCGTAATAACTTTCTTTGCTATCCTCAAAAACACGCTCCAAGCTAATGTAATGACCCACTTGATAATTAAATTGATAGAGCAGCATTAATGTTAATAAACGTGACATCCTGCCATTACCATCGCTGAATGGATGGATGCATAGAAAATCAAGAATTGCCAAAGGGATTAGTATGAGTGCATCAAGTCTATTTTCTTGTGCGGCTGAGGAATAGTTGTTTGTTAATTGCTCTATTGCATTTGGTGTAAGGTGCGCCTTTGTTGGGGTGAAGCGAATGCGTTTTGAACCATCAGGGTGGTTTTCAATAATTTCATTATCAGTTAATTTCCAGCGTCCTCCTGGATTTGCTATATAGCGGCACAATATGCCGTGTAATTGTAAAATGACATTCGCAGTAAAAGGCATGTGTTCGCCAGACTCATGGATAAGATTTAATGCATCTCTGTATCCAGCAATTTCTTGTTCTGAGCGGCCCTTAGGGCTAGTATCTTTTAACACTAGTTCTTCAATTTTTTTATGAGGTGCCTCTATGCCTTCTAATCGATTTGAAGATTCACTCGATTCAATCTTAGCGACTAATTGTAAGCTTTTGAGAGCCTCAGGAGACTGTTTAAAGAAAAGAGCTTGTTTGCCACGGTATTCGCCTAATGAACGTAGAGTGCTAATCTGTTCGGTGGTGAAACTTAATTTATCAAGGAATTCTGAGGTAAACGAACTCATATTAAGATCGCCTAAAAGAATTAAGTGGGTAATTATAGTAGCTTTAATACCCACTTGTGAAGATGGTATACCCACTTATTTTTAATATATTTATCAAACAGTTACATAAAAGTAGGTAACGACTACATCGAAAATACCTACTTAAAGCCGCCCGTTACCTACTTCTAGAGTACTTTCATCCCGCCTTAGATTGGTAGCCGCTTAAAGCACTGTAAAACTGGCTGCCAAGCCTTTTTTATACGTTGTATACGCAAGCTGAGCATCCGCTATTTTTTCAAATAACCGAGCCAATTCAAAATAAGTTTCAGACTGCGGTTTAAGTGCAATACTACTTTCTAAATAGCTACGCGCTTTACCCCATAATTGATTGCGCAAACAAATACGGCCTAATGTTAATAATAATATTGGATCATTTTCATGCTCAAACAACCATTTCTCAGCATAAGTTAATTGCACATCTGGTTTAGCGCTTTTAAGCAAACCATAGGTATAAACTAATTGCTCATTCCACTCTTTATTCAAAGCAATCCTGAGCATTTTTTCGGCGTATTCATCCTCACCCTTGTTTGCTAAGGCATTGGCATAGCTATTCAATAAAATAGGATCATGGCGCAAATGACGGGACACTGCTTCCCAGTGTTGATTAATCACCGACAAAGCGAAATCTTGTTTAACTAGTTTATTTAATAAAGCCACTTGTGCTTGCACTTCCATCGCCCTTAATTTGGCAGCATCAAGTGCATTTTGTTTTTGTGCCTGCGGCAATAAATTTAATACCGCCTGCCAATCTTCTAACCGTGCGCAAAGCTCAATGAGCGAACGTAAGATATAATTTTGTTTAGGCGCTAATTGATGCAAACGCTGCAAAATAGCTAAAGCCTGCTCAAATTGTTGTTGTTCATATTGAAATTGAAATTGCTCAATACCCACAGCAATCTCAGCATCTTTAGTGGTTTTAATCGCTTGCTGTAAATAATGTTCGCGCTTTTCTTTATCACCACGCTCGTAAGCGGCGCGCGCGGCGGCTAAATAATTTACCCAAGCAATAGGATTAGCCGTGGTCGCTTTGATGAGTTTTTTCTCTGCCTCTGGCCATTTACCATAGGATAGTGCTACCAAACCTTGCCGAGTTAAGCGCTGATTAATCCGCGCACGGCGACGAGCTGTCCAAAAACGAATTTTGCGAGGCAGACGCACAACGTTTTTTACTAAACGAACTAACCAATAAAGCAACATAAAAATAACCACTAAGGCCATTAAACCAAGCCAGAGCGGCATTTCTAGGGTCCATTGCTGATATGCCAATAAGACATAACCTGGATCTGCTGCAATTTTAACGCCCACCCAAACAGCAGCGACTAATACGACTAAACAAAAAAGAAAACGGCGCATCTTTTCCTACCTCACTGATTTGGCTTAGCAGCAGGATGTTCTGCTTGCGCAAGTGAATTCAACAATGCATTCATAGTAGGTAATGCAGGCTGAATATTTATTTTTTGCAATTGCATTAAATTTTCAATAAACGCAGTTGTTTGTGGATTAGCGCTGGCAAAATAAGTTTGCACCCCTGTTATTGTCTGTTGCAAACTATTTTCATAAATAGCCTGCTGCCCATGCAAAACAGCCCATTGCGCTTGTTGTAATTGCAATTGCAGATTTTGCTGCAAATAATGTAATTGCTCTACATCTAACAAAGGTTCAATAGATGCTTGATGATGACGAATAATGACCAACGATTTTAAGAGCTCTAAACTATTTGCTAAGGCTTTGCGCCAAAAAGTCTGTGGCGGTTGTGCCGGTAAATTCACTGCTGTTTTGGCGCTATCAAATGTGGGGGAAGTAATTAAAGGTAATTGCTTAACTTGTAATTGCAAAGCAGCTAATTTCGCTAAGATACCCACTAAATCCATTTTAGCCGCTGGTTGTAACGACACGATCATATTAGCTATTTGCTGGCGTAAGGATATTAAGGCTGGATCATTTAATTGCACGAAGCGCTGATCAGCTGTTTGTAATAAAGCAATCGCCGCCGCCACATCGCGACCATAACTCAAATTATAATTAGCAAGTCTCACTAAATAATTAATCTCTGCCATTAACCATGCTTTTTGATTGCCCGTTGTCAGCTGTTGATTTTTAGCAAGTTGTTGTTGCTGATGATCTAAACGCGTCATTAACGTTGTTTGAATACCTTGTAATTGCTGCATTTGTCGGTGTAACAATTGGGTATTATTATTAATATTACCTAGCAACGCATTCAAATTATGCACATAAACTAGCGCTGCTAACGTCATAGCAATGGCAAGCAATAAAGCGATAATCGCCGTAATAATTGCACCGTTATATTGGCGTACTTTACTTGTTTTTACAGCAACATTTTTGCCAGCAGTTAATTCGGTTTGCAGTTCATCCATAAGTGATCTCTCACAAAAAAGGTATCGACAATAAATCGCCGTGTTTATTTATTACTATCACAATAAGTTAGTAATGCCTGGACAATGGCTTCATCGGTTGCATTATCCGCTACTATCGGTTTTTTGACAAAACCTATGGTCTGAGCAAACTCTGCCATCCGCTCGCTAATGACCAATAATGGCATATTCATTAACCAGTTACGAGCCGATTCACCAACTATAGTCACTAAATTTTGCAGGCCGGTATTACTCGTGCACACCAGCATATCTAAACCGCCTTGTTGCCATTGCGTTAATCGAGTCTGGATATTGCATTCTGGCAATACTCTGCGATAAACAACAGCTTCCGTTAAAATAGCGCCTCGTTCCGATAATATGGCACTTAATAACTCACGCCCCCCTTCACCGCGAAAAATAATAATGCGCTGCCCCTGCACTTTTTGCAAAGCCGATAAATTTAATAACCCTTCGCTATTAAATTGCTCCGTTGGCACCAGCGTTACCACTACCCCTAAATTTGTCAAAGCCTGCGCAGTGCTGGCGCCGATCGCCGCAATTTGCAGCTGTTCAGGCCACGGCAACGCATATTTTTGTAATAAAGCATGAGCGGCGGCCACCGCATTAGGACTAATAAAAATCGCTATTGCTTGCACAGCGAGTTTTTTTAGCACCGCCTGCAAATCAGGTTGGTTATCCGACTCTATATACTCAATAGCAATCGTTGGCAGTAAAATAACCCGCCCGTCTTGCTGTTCGATTAATTGGCAAAGCTTTTCAGCTTGCTGCGCGGGGCGCGTTATTAATACCTGCAAATTAGATAAATTAGTTTTTTTTAAGCCATTCATAGCATATGCATTTATTTAATAATTAAATTAATGGACAACTCAAAGAGGATTTAACACCGGTTATTAATTTCACAGCCGTGCCCAAAGGAATAGCTTGATTAATAGCACCATGCCCCACACCTTTAATTTGCAATACGGGAATACTTATTCTTTCAGCGAAACGTCGCAAGACCGGCATAATTAAAGACGCACCATTCGGTTCTTCCCCACCCATAAAATCGCCAAAAACTATGGCTTTTGCATTAGCAAAAATATTGGCTTGATAAAGTTGTTCAAGCATGCGATCAACTTTATAAGCCCGTTCGTTAATTTCTTCCAATAATATAATTTTAGCTTCCGCTTTGAATTGCCATGGTGTTGCTAAACTACATTGCACTAAACATAAATTACCGCCCACTATAGAACTGCTAATAACTGTAGTTTGTTTTGCCCCATTATTTAGTGGCGTTAAGTCCGTCAATTCCAATTGTTTTATTTCACCAAAAATAATTTGTCTTACCGCCGCCAGGGACGTTTCCGTTAAATGCCAAACAGCTAACGATCCGTGTAAAGTAGACCAGCCCCATTGCTGCTGTAAAAAAATCTGCAGCGCCGTAATATCACTCATGCCAAGCAATAATTTAGGAGTGGGCGGTCGTTGCAGTTTAAATAATTCCGGCAATAAGCGCATTGCGCCATAACCACCGCGCGCACAAATGATGGCTTTAGTGGATGAATTAAAAAGCGCCTGTTTTAAATGCTGAAAACGAGCCGCATCAGAATTTGCGCATAACAGGTCATCTCCTAAAATATCATCCGCCACCTTAACCTGTAATTTCCAATGTGTAAGCAGCGCTACAATTTTAGCAAGATTTTCTTCGCTTACCCGTCCTGCTGGCGCAATCACCTCGACCGCATCACCAGGTTTTAAAATTGGCCATGCTTTATGTTGCATCATCAGTGCCTTTAGCAGCAACATATTCATTGACGCCGGCCGCTGTTGGCGCATTACTACTCGCTTGCTTTAAAGAAGTAATTAATTGATCTTTAGCTTTCCATAACTGGTTAAGCCAAGTTTGAAATTGCACACGAAATTCACGATCGTTTTCATAATCACCTATTAATTCCGCCGGAATAGGCAACACTTCAATAACCACATCAATTTTACTTTGTTTACCACAAAAATAATCCCAAGCGCTCGTTTGTTTTTCAGGATATACAATAGTCACATTAATAATTTTATGTAAACAACCTTCCATCACGGCTAAAGTAAACGCCATACCTCCCGCACGTGGCCGCAACAAATGCTGATAAGACGAGGCTTGCGTATGGTGTTTTTCAGCGGTAAAACGCGTGCCTTCCGGAAAGGTAATAACTGTACTAGGAATAGTTTTAAATTTTTCACAAGAACGCTTGGTTGTTTCTAAATCCTTACCTCTAAGCTCTGGATGCTTGCTTAGCTTTTCTTTGCTATATCTTTCCATAAAAGGAAAATCTATTAACCAACACGCCAGCCCCGCCACTGGCAAACTCCATAATAATTGTTTTTTCATAAAAAACTTTAAAATAGGAATTTTACGCTTAAATACTTTTTCTAATACCAAAATATCAGCCCAGGTTTGATGGTTGCATAACATTAAATACCATTCATCACGTTGCAAATTTTCTAAGCCTTGAATATTCCACTGCGTTTTTGCCGTCAACCCATGAATAACATCATTAAAATCCTGCCAATAATAAGGTAAGCGCTGCAGTATTTTATCGCAGAATTTTCGCAAGATTTTAATAGGTATTAATTTTAAAAAAGCCAATAAATATAATACCAACGACCAGAATAAAAGACTAATAGCATATAACAATAAAGTCAGCATACCGATTATTGGGGCGGGGAGAAAACTTAACATATTTTTCTATCCTTTTGGTTGATAAAAGTTTATTTTTTTGGGTACACTTTCACTAATAAAATGCGTGGGCCTTGCATTTGCAATATCTCTACAGCAAATTGTTCGAAATTAATTCGCTCGCCTACCACAGGCACACGCTCTAAGGCTGCCATGATTAATCCACTTAAGGTATTCAGTTTCTGTTCAGGAATCTCTATTTGCAACGCACGTTCTATGACATAAAGCGGCGTATTGCCTTTCATAATAAAATTGCCATCTTCCGCCAGCTCCCAATCTGGCATTGGTTTGGTAAAT
Organism: uncultured Gammaproteobacteria bacterium; assembly: GCA_903897205.1. Taxonomy (GTDB): domain Bacteria; phylum Pseudomonadota; class Gammaproteobacteria; order CAIUAS01; family CAIUAS01; genus CAIUAS01. The sequence goes on along the minus strand of CAIUAS010000206.1, from coordinate 6,371 downwards.
TCATCGCTAATATTGCCAAAAAGAGTCATTAAAATATCATCGAGCGTGACAAAACCTAAGACTAAATTAGCTGTGCTGGTGACTATGGCAAAATGCGTCACGCCTGCACGAAATTTACGAAATAAAGCACGCGCTGGCATATTAGGTTCGACCGCCAATATCGGCCGCATTAACGTTTTTAACTCGGTAAGTTCACCCGTTTTTTGCAAAGCAAAAAAAAGATCTTTCACCAATAAAACGCCAACCACATGATGACGATTTTCACCAAATACAGGGTAACGACTAAAACGATAACGAGCGATAGTTTCCAATGTTTCTGCTAATGGTTTATTCAAATAAACCCCTATCATTTCATCAATGGGCTGCATGCAATCAGCAACGCGGCGCTCAGAAAAATCGATAGTTTGCTGCAAAATATCCGCTTGCTCTTTATTTAATTCGCCGTGCATATGGCTCGCTTTTAAAATAAGCTTAATTTCTTTAGAAGAATAATTGCCTTCTGTTTCATGGCTACTATGAAGCCCAAATAAACGAAGCATTAAAATAGCACTATAATTCAACAAAGCAATAATAGGCAGCATACTCCAATAAAACAAATAGAGTGGCACCGCTGTCCATAATGATACTGTTGCGGGTTTACGGATCGCCAATGATTTAGGCGCTAACTCACCTGCCACGATATGTAAAAATGAAATCACGATAAACGCAAATAAAAAAGCAATAATTTTAATCAGCTCTGCCGAGAAAATGCCTATCGCATGTAAAAAGGGTTCTAATAAATGCGCAAACGCAGGCTCACCTATCCAGCCTAACCCTAATGAGGCTAAAGTAATACCTAACTGACATGCCGATAAATAAGCATCTAAATGCTCATGCACTTGCGCGAGAATTTTGCCGCGCAAACCATAGCGCAACTTCATCGTTTGCACTTGCGTTTGGCGTAATTTAACCATGGCAAATTCAGCCGCCACAAAAAAACCATTGAGAAAAACTAAAACAATGGCCAATAAAACATAAACTACATGCATAGCTTTCTAGAACCCCTTATAAATACATTTTTACTAATGCTACAAGAAATCGTTATCACAAAAATTTCTTGTAACTTGCCTTATACTCAAAATAAATGAGTTATTTTTTGCTTTTGCTTGGTATTTTCTTATATACTTTTCTTATTCAACTTTCCAATTAAAAATTAACGCCTGTAAAGTCGTTCTATTCAATTAAGGTTCTTATGCTTGACCGTGATTTTATCGATAATATCGTCAACCGTTTAACAGACGCCGTTCCTCCTGGTTTGCAAACAATCAAACAGGACTTGGAACATAATTTTCGTAGTGTATTACAAAGCACCTTTGCTAAGCTTGATTTAGTTACCCGGGAGGAATTTGACGTCCAAACCGGCGTTTTAACCAAAACCCGTGCCAAACTGGAAGCCTTAGAAAAACAAATGGCAGAAATAGAATCCCAACTACTAGACAAACCCACTGAAAATAAGTAAGAATTAGGCAATTAATCTTTTAAACATAACTTATTCTATTGGTTGCCTCATATTACTATGTCTCTTGCCATTATTTACAGCCGAGCTAACGCAGGCATTATTGCGCCCGCCGTTACCGTAGAAGCCCATATTTCCAATGGATTGCCCAATTTTTCAATTGTAGGACTGCCAGAAACTGCCGTTAAAGAAAGCCGCGACCGTGTACGCAGTGCATTATTAAATTCTAACTTCGAGTTTCCAGCACGCCGCATTACCATTAATTTAGCTCCCGCCGACTTACCCAAAGAAGGCGGCCGCTTTGACCTACCCATTGCCCTCGGTATTCTAGCCGCTTCCGGCCAGCTGCCCTGTAAAAACTTAGACCAATATGAATTTGCCGGCGAACTGGCCCTATCTGGGGAATTACGCGCCATTCATGGCACCCTACCTTTTGCCATCGCATGCGGCAAAATCAAACGCCATCTTATTGTCCCGCTGACCAATGCGAACGAAGCAGCGCTACCGCAAAACACCCCCGTATTCCCTGCCAATCACTTATTAGAAGTTTGCGCACACTTAACAGGTGCGCAAGCTATCAGCCCCTATGAGCTACAAAGCTATCCTGCCACCACTAATCAGCCGGATATCAATGAAGTACGTGGGCAATCTCACGCAAAAAGAGCGCTAGAAATAGCAGCAGCAGGCGGCCACAACCTGTTGTTTATTGGCCCGCCTGGCACCGGCAAAACCATGTTAGCCAGCCGACTAACCAGTATTCTGCCTTCCCTGACGCACGAAGAAGCCATTGAGGCAGCAGCCATTGCCTCCATTAGCCATCAGTTTAATTTGACCCAGTGGCAAAAAAGACCTTTTCGCTCGCCACACCACACAAGTTCTAGCGCTGCTTTAGTAGGCGGCAGTAGTCCACCTCGCCCTGGGGAAATCACTTTAGCGCATCACGGTGTATTATTTCTGGATGAACTTCCTGAATTTAACCGCCACGTATTAGAAGCCTTACGCGAACCCTTGGAAGCCGGCAGCATTACCATCTCACGCGCAGCGCGCACCGCAGAATTTCCTGCACAATTTCAATTAATTGCCGCCATGAATCCTTGCCCCTGCGGCCATTTGGGCAATCCTAAAAATGAATGTCAATGTTCACCCGAGAAAATTCAACGCTACCGCGCGCGCCTTTCTGCGCCTTTATTAGATCGCATTGACATGCACATTGAAGTACCTCACCTGCCAGAAGGTTTATTAACTAGCGAAACCCTCTCCGAAAACAGTGCGAGCGTACGTGAGCGCGTCACGTTGGCACGACACACACAATTAAGCCGCCACAATAAAATAAATCACCAACTACGCGGCAAAGATATTGAGCACTACTGTGAACTCTCCTCGTCTGATAAACAATTAATGGAAAAAGCCATTGAAAAACTAAATTTATCTGCTCGCGCTTATCACAGCATTTTACGAGTTGCTCGCACTATCGCCGATCTAGCGGGACATGAAATGATCATTACAACCGACCTAACTGAAGCATTAAGTTATCGCCGCCTCGATCGGCAACTACGCTATTAACGCACCTAAATTTTGCAAAGCAAAAAAACTGCTTAAAATGCACTATACTTTGTTTTATAGATAACAAATCGTTACCTCTAACAATCCAGAGGAAACACTAATATGTTTGCAAATTTTAATGAAAATTTCGCCGTGGTATTAGCCAATACTACCGAGCTAAAACAAGAATCGTTTAAATTGCGTTATCAGATTTTTTGCTTAGAGAAGGAATGCTGCGTCGATCCTGCTGAAAAACAGTATTTAACTGAATGCGAAACAGATGAGCATGATGATTATTCAATACATTGCTTATTGCTCTACAAACCTACGCAAAAATTTATCGGCACGGTGCGCTTAATTTATCCTAAAATGTCATCCAATAAATTATTACCTATTGAAATAATCGCCAGCTCACAGTTTTATCAAAATATTATTGATTATAAAAATTTACCGCGCGAACATCTTGCTGAAATTTCACGCTTAGCAGTGCTACCTAATTTTCGGCCTAAATTTGCCGTATTAGGCTTATTACGCGCCATTGCACAAGTTTGTTATAAATATGATATTTATTATACTTATGCCGCGATGGAACCCCACTTACAGCGTATACTCGAACGGCTAGGAATTAACTTCCATGCCATTAGCCCGCTGGTTTCTTATCATGGAATGCGTCAATGCTTCATCGGGGCTTTACATGAAATAGCGCAGCAAACTTATTTAACCCATCCTGAAATATGGGAGGTACTAACTGATAATGGAGAGTTATATCCACTCTCGAAAAAAAATCAACCTCAGCAAACCACTAACAACAATCCAGATGATCCGAATGAACAAGGCTATAATTATTATTGAAATAATTACTTCCATTAGTTCAAACAATGTTACAAACTAATCAATCTTATCCATACTAAATTATTTTTATAATACATTAAGGCCAAAAGTATGACATTGACCGAATTACGTTACATTATCGCCGTTGCAAAAGAAAAACATTTTGGCCGCGCTGCTGATGCCTGTTTTGTCAGTCAACCTACCTTAAGTGTCGCCATAAAAAAATTAGAAGATGAATTGGGCGCTGCCTTATTCGAACGTTGTAACAATGAAATAAAAGTAACGCCTTTTGGCGAACAAATTATTACCCAAGCGCAAAAGGTAATGCACGAAGCCGCTATTTTAAAAGACATGGCGACCATTCAAAAAGACCAATTAACCGGCCTATTGCGTTTAGGCGCTATTTACACAATAGGGCCTTATTTATTTCCAGCACTGATCCCTCAACTAAAAAAATTGGCGCCTAAAATGCCAATTGCTATTCAAGAAGACTTCACTGAAAATTTCCGGCTTAAATTGCGTCAGGGTGAAGTCGATGTGGTGATTTTATCATTACCTTTCACCGAACCTGGCATCGTAACACTGCCTCTATACAACGAACCTTTTGTCGTGTTATTACCTGACACCCACGCTTGGCACAAGAAAAAAGTGATCAATCCCAATGCATTGGCCAAAGAAAATATGTTATTGCTTGGACAAGGTCATTGTTTACGCGAACAAATTTTGTCAGTTTGTTATGATTGCCGCCATACAATTAACGAACAACATTATATTGGAAGCTCACTAGAAACACTGCGTTATATGGTTGCTTCTGGCTTAGGCATCACCGTATTACCCATCACAGCAGCTCACCCAACAAACGAGCAAAAAACTCAACTAAGTTACCGCCCTTTCACCCAGCCACCACCGCAACGTCAGATCGTGCTTGCCTGGCGCAAAACTTTTCCACGCCCAAAAGTCATTGATGTATTACGCAAAGCAGTACTTGCGTGTAAACTAGAAGGAATACAACCACTTCCTTAATAACAATTTATGCAAGTCATTGAAACTCTCGCCATCCCACACGGGGATGCACCCCTGGGTGAAGAACAACAACAGCAAGCTATTAATGCTATTGAAAATGGCAAAGTCATTTTTTTGCCACAATTAACTTTTAAATTAACTGCACTAGAACAACGCTTTTTATCACCTAATTATGTTGATCCAAAAGCTAAAAATATCAGTTTTGATATCCACAGCCATACCCTGTGCGGCGTACAAGGTTCCCCCAATGACAAACAACAATTACAAGCGATGATGAAACGTTTTGCCATCCAAGCCAGACAGCTTGTTGAGCATTTATTTCCGCACTATCAAACAGCACTAGAACAAGCGCGCACTAGTTTTCGTCCCGTGCAAGTGAGTGATCGCAAAACCTCTTATCGCAAAGATGATAAACGTTTACATGTGGATGCTTTTCCAGCGACTCCGAATCAAGGCAAACGTATTTTACGCGTATTTAGCAATATAAACCCACAAGGTGAAGATCGGGTCTGGCGCGTTGGCGAGCCTTTTGAGAATGTCGCCAAACGTTTTTTACCACAAATTAGCAACCCGCCTCCCGGCAGCGCTAAACTATTAAAACTATTAAAAATCACTAAATCTTATCGCACTCATTATGATCATATTATGTTACAAATTCATGATCGCATGAAAGCAGATGAAACCTATCAACAACAAGCACAACAATGTGAAGTACGCTTTCCACCCAACACCACTTGGATTGTCCAAACCGATCAAGTCTCGCACGCCGCTATGTCGGGGCAATATTTACTAGAACAAACTTTTTATTTGCCAGTAACCGCCATGCAGGATCCGCAGCGATCACCCTTGCGAATATTAGAAAAATTAACCAGCCGTTCTTTAATTTAATATGAGCGCCTTAGATTTATTAAATGCTGAGCAAATCTACGCTGCATTAACACAAAAAAGTTGTGCTCTTTTAAATCAGCTTGAAATATTAGAGTCCGTTGATTCGACTAATTCCTATCTGCTTAATAAAAAAAATACGCCTGCAGGGTATGTCTGTTTAGCGGAGCAACAAACTGCCGGTCGTGGCAGACACGACAAACCCTGGCATTCGCCATTTGGAAAAAATATTTATCTGTCCTTATGCTGGTATTTTGCTGATACTAACCAACTAACCGGCTTGAGTATTGCAATCGGAGTTGCGGTTGCAAATGCCTTGCTTAAATACGGCTTGCCACACATTGATTTAAAATGGCCAAACGATATTTGGTATCAGCGCCAAAAATTATGCGGCATATTAGTAGAAACCAAGCGAGACAGTAATAATAATTATCGCGCCATTATCGGCATAGGCATTAACGTCGATATGCCAACAGAAAATAATGCAATTAATCAACCCTGGACAGATATAAAAACCATTATTCAACAAACACCCCAGCGAAATTTATTAGTTAGTTATTTATTAAATGAATTATTTTTAGCCTTACCTCTTTTT
>CAIUAS010000205.1 GCA_903897205.1 uncultured Gammaproteobacteria bacterium | reverse complement strand
TTTTCTTCTATCATTATTTTTTCAATAATCACTGCTTCAACGGGGACATCTTGATGACCTGCTTTTGAAGTAGTGGCGACTGCTTTAATTTTATCAACGACATCCATGCCTTCAATGACTTTTCCAAATACGCAATAACCCCAACCATCGGTATTTTTGCTGCGGTAATTTAAGAAATTATTGTCTACTACATTGATAAAAAATTGCGCCGTGGCTGAATGTGGATTATTAGTGCGGGCCATTGCAAGTGTGCCGCGTTTATTAGGTTGTGCTTTATCTGCTTCATTTTCAATGGGTGCGAGGGTTTCTTTTTGCGCCATGTCTTGGGTAAAACCACCACCTTGAATCATAAACCCACTGATGACGCGATGAAAAATAGTATTTTCATAAAAGCCATTTTTAGCATATTCTAGAAAATTCGCTGCTGTTTTTGGCGTGTTATCAAAGTCAAGTTCAATGATGATAGGACCATAATTTGTTTGTAGCGTTATCATATTTAATTCCTCGATGCGATAGTAGGTTATTTTTGTGGCGTCGATATTAACACAAATTTACTGTATTTGTATTCGCCACCCGCTTGTGTCAGGGTGAGCATTAAACCCTGTGCAAACACAGTAGCCAATAACGGCAACAAGTTCATTATTACAGTAGAGCAAGGGAATGCGATCGCGTTGCCAGGGTGGTATTTTCCACTCTTGGAAGAGTTTTTTCAAAGGGTGTGAACCTTGTCTGCCAGCGGGATGACAGCGCTCACCGGTTTGCCGAAACTGGATGCTTAGTTGACCTTTTTGTATAATATCAGCGCATATATCACCCTTGGGTGTCAGGCTTGCGGTAAAGGCGCCAATAGAGGGAATCGTTAATGGTTTTATTAAATCCCAAAGATAAACAGTATTAGCATCCGGTGAGTGGAATGGATGCGTTATGTAAAGATTGTCTTGATAACGTCTTATGGCATTACTTTGCCACGCTACTTTAGGACAGGCATCTTGCTTGCTGGTTAAGATATCTTGCAAAATATGTTGTAGTTGAATTGTGCTCGGTAAGGCAATATTTAATTGCCGAAGCCAATAACGTAAAACATTTTTTTGTCGTTCAATTGAAAGGGTTAATAAGGCACTACAAGAAAGTGAATGAGGAGTGCTTTGTACTTTTATTAGATCAGCTTGGGCAAGTTCATCTAATAATTGTGAAGCTTCTGCACAATGTTCTGCGGTTCTGGCGATGGTGGCATTTACCTGAGGCCAACGTTGTTTTAATTCAGGTAAAATAGTATGGCGTAAATAATTACGAGTATAACGTGTATTAGTATTGCTTTCATCTTCGATCCATTTTAATCCGTGCTGATTAGCATATTCCAATAAATCGGCGCGCGAAAAATTTAACAAAGGACGTAAATGCCAGCCTGTCGCAAAAGCGGTTAGCTGCGGCATGCTTGCTAAACCTTTAATGCCAGAACCTCTTAGTAATTGTAATAATAAGGTTTCGGCTTGATCATCTTGTTGATGCGCCGTTAATAAAATATCATTTTGCTTGATTGCGCTTGCTAACGCTTGATAGCGCGCTTCACGTGCGCATGCTTCAGGGCTTTCGCCTAAGCTAGGTTGCGCATTAACGGTGATGGCTCGATAATCTACGCCTAATTGCTGACAAGTTTGTTGGCAAATGTGATCCCATGCGGGCGCATGCGGGCTCCAACCATGGTTAATATGAACAGCGTGTAATTGGGTTAAGGTAAAATTTAAGGGTTGTTGTTTAATGAGTTCGACTAAAGCATGCAACAATACTTGTGAATCCAAACCGCCGCTATAACCTAGCCATAAATGTTGGGTGGTTATATTTTCGAACAAAGGCAATAGCAGCGCGGGTTTAAACATTTTTCTGAATGATTGTCCTATTAACTAATAATTTTATTTTTACTTTAATATTATATTTTTAGTATAAATCATGAAATTGTTTTGTTTGCTTTATGCAAAAATAATAATGGATTAGCTGCGTCCCATATTCATATATTTGTTATAGCGCTGATCAACTAATTTTTCGACAGGAATATGATTAAGCTCAGCGAGATTTTTTAATAATACTCGTTTTAATTGTTGCGCCATAGAATCAATGTTGCGATGCGCTCCACCGAGCGGTTCTTCAATGACTTCATCAATTAAGCCTAATTTTAATAAACGAGCAGCGGCCATGCCCATGGCTTCTGCGGCTTCTGGCGCTTTTTCAGCGCTTTTCCATAAAATGGATGCGCAGCCTTCCGGTGAAATAACGGAGTACACACTATACTGCAGCATTAAAATACGATCGCCTACGCCAACAGCTAACGCACCACCAGAGCCGCCTTCACCAATAACGGAGCATATGATGGGAACTTTTAGTTGTGACATGACTTGTAAATTACGTGCGATCGCTTCGCTTTGGCCGCGTTCTTCGGCATCAATGCCAGGATAAGCGCCAGGGGTGTCGATAAAGGTGAGAATAGGTAAATGAAATTTTTCGGCCATTTCCATTAAGCGCAATGCTTTGCGATAACCTTCGGGTCGGGGCATGCCAAAATTGCGCGCTAATTTTTCTTTGGTGTTGCGGCCTTTTTCATGGCCGATTACCATTATTGGTTGCCCTTCTAAGCGAGCGATACCGCCAATAATAGCCAGATCATCGGCAAAGTGGCGATCGCCGTGTAATTCGTCGAAATCAGTAAAGATGCGCTCAATATAATCAAGCGAGTGTGGTCGCTGTGGATGGCGCGCCATTTGCACGACTTGCCATGAATTTAATGAGCTGAAAATATTTTTGGTAAGCTCTCGGCTTTTTTGTTCGAGTCGCTTAATTTCTTCACTAATATTGATTTCACTATCATTGCCTACTAAACGCAGCTCTTCGATTTTGGCTTCAAGTTCTGCAATAGGCTGTTCAAAGTCAAGAAAATTTAAATTCATAGGCTATCTTTTTTTGGTTTCTTCCAGATTGGCAAACCCGTCATCAAAGAGATAATCTAGCTCTTTGCGCAAGCGCCGCTGTTCTAGGTGATCTTCTATAGCACGCCGTGCTTGCAAAGAAAAGGTTTTGGGTTGTACTTTTGATTTTTTAT
>CAIUAS010000204.1 GCA_903897205.1 uncultured Gammaproteobacteria bacterium | reverse complement strand
TTAAATAAATGACCGCCCAGTACTTTTATTTCAGAGGATTTACCGTGCATTGGGTAATCTAGAATGGCTAAACTGCCACCAAAATATTCCACAATTCCTTGCAAGCCTAAGCAAACACCGAAAAGAGGAATGTTCGCTTTAATTGCCATGGCGATGGTGGCAGATAAATTAAAATCTTTAGGGCGGCCAGGGCCAGGCGAAAGCACAATGAGATGGGGTTTTATTTTATAGAGTTCTTCACTAGAAAAGCCATTTCGTAATGTTAAAACTTCTGCACCGGTTTGGCGTAAATAGTTTGCTAAGGTATGTACAAAAGAATCTTGATGGTCAACTAATAAAATACGTTGGTGTTTGCCGATAGAATTTATCAATGAAACTGTTGTTTGCTGCTGAGAGGGCGGAGTGCGAATAGCGTCTAATAAAGCCGAGGCTTTTAATTGCGTTTCTTTTTCTTCCTCGCTAGGGATGGAATCGTATAATAACGTAGCACCCGCGCGCACCTCCGCAATACCATTTTTAATTCTTACCGTGCGTAAGGTTAAACCTGTATTCAGATTACCATTGAAATTAATTACTCCCACCGCGCCACCATACCAACGGCGCGACGAGCGTTCGTGATTTTCAATAAATTGCATCGCCGATTTTTTGGGCGCGCCTGTTACGGTAACCGCCCAGGTGTGAGTTAAAAAGGCATCGAGCGCATCATAACCATCGCGTAATTGGCCTTCAACATGATCGACCGTGTGAATTACCCGCGAATACATTTCTATCTGGCGACGGCCCAGTATACGCACACTACCTGGTTCACAAATGCGTGATTTATCATTGCGATCAACGTCCGTACACATCGTTAATTCAGATGCTTCTTTCTCAGAATTTAAAAGCTGTAATATTTGAGTTGCATCGCTAAGCGCATCGGCGCCACGAGCGATAGTGCCGGAAATAGGGCAGGTTTCAACCCGTTTGCCTTGCACGCGAACGTACATCTCAGGCGAAGCGCCAACTAAATATTCTTGTTCGCCTAAATTAATAATAAAACTATATGGTGCGGGGTTGCGCATGCGTAAGCGGCGAAAAATTTCAGCCGGTTTCACTGTGCCCGCCTCAAAAAAACTTTGGCCAGGAACCACTTCAAATAAATCACCTCGTTTAAAATATTCTTTGGCAGTATCGACTATTTTAGCGTATTCACCGGGTTGATGATCCGCTGAATTTTTAATTGGTGTCGTTGGGCTATATGGAACTATTGCACCGGTACGCGGTAAATCAAGGGTAGATTTATTGGCTATTTGAAACTCATATCGATGCATATGCGCAGTTTCTTTGCGGTGATCGATAACACAAATTTTATCTGGCAAATATAAAACTAAATCATGCTGTGCAATATCTCGAGCGATCTTTAATTGAATAGGTTCAAATTGAAATGCCAGATCGTAACCCAATGCGCCATAAAGTCCTAAGTAATTATCTTCAGTAGAATAAAACAAGGCGCTAATGGTTCTTAATAAGGAAAAAATAGAAGGTTGTTTGCTGCGTAATTCTTCGGAGAAGTGCTGTTCCGAAGCAATTATTTCTCCTTTGATATTTATATTATCTTGCGAGATTATTTTAAAATGCTCTATTAGTGCAATGCTTCGCAAAATAATAGGTAAGAGAACTTCACCACGCTGATTTAAAGCACTGATGCTAAAATTCTTTTGCCTGGCAGTAATGACTAAAGGCGGATTTACAAAACCTAAATCCCAGCGCGTGTAACGGCCTGGATATTCAAAACTGGAAGTGAGTAATACGCCCCGTTGATTATTTAATTGATCAATTAAGGGTTCGATTGCATTTTCATAAGTGATATTTTCACTAGTGCGTATAATGGTAATTTCAGCATTCGTTTGATAAGTATGTTTAATTTGCATATTATTTTCTATTTAAAATAGCCATGGTTAAACGGTTAACAGAGACTAATTTCTTTTCTTCATTGAAAATGTCGATTCCCCAGACTTGGGTGCTTTTGCCTAAATGAAAAGGTTTGGCAATCGCTGTCACATAGCCTGTTTTGACAGCGCGCAGGTGATTGGTATTAATATCTAAACCCACGCAATATTGCTTTGCTAAATCGACACAAAAATTTGCTGCATTACTGCCGACGGTTTCGGCTAAGACACAAGAAGCGCCGCCATGCATAATGCCAATCGGTTGTTTATTTTTCGCGGTGATAGGCATTTTTGCGATTAAATAATCTTCGCCGATTTCAGTAAATTCAATGCCTAAATAATGCCCCATGGTATCTAAATTGCGGCTATTAATTGTTTCTATATTTAATTGGCTATGCCAGATATTCATGGTTTCCTCGCTGTTTCATATTGTTTGCGTAGCACGCGTCGCATGATTTTATTAGAGGCCGTGCGTGGTAATTCATTAATGTAAACGACTTCATGAATTTTAAAAAGAGGGTTTAAGTGTTCATTAAGTAATTTTTGTAATTGTGGTTTTAATTCGGTTAATTCAATTCTATTGTCTGCTTTGGATACGATATAAATAACTAATTGGCTAGGGCCGCCTCCCATGGGAGTTACAGCAACGGCGGCAGCTTCATTAATGCAATTGCTCTGCAATAGCGTTCGTTCAATTTCAGCTGAGCTTATTTTGATGCCGCCTAAGTTCATCGTATCATCAACGCGACCTAATGCACGGTAAAAACCATTTGCAAAATGTTGAATATGATCACCATGGCGGCGTAATAATTGTCCTGTTAGCGTGGGCATATTGGCGAAGTAAACTTCATGATGGTCTTTATTTAATAAAGTTAAAGATAAGCCGATAGAAGGCGAAATAATCGCTACTTCACCACTTTCGGTAGGGTGGCCTCGTTCATCAAGCATGATGAAATGCGTACCCAGGGTGGCGGTGGTAAAGGCGGCTGGTGCGGCAGGTTGTACTAAGGTTCCTGAAATATAGGCGCCACCAATTTCAGTGCCGCCACAATATTCAATGACCGGTTTATTACCCGCAAGCGACATTAAATAAAGCATATCTTCCACATTTGAACATTCACCGCTGGAACTAAATAATTTTATCGTGCTCCAATTTAAACCTTCCATACAAGCGGTGGCGCGCCAGGATTTTACAATACTGGGCACTAAACCTAAGATATTTACTTTGGCATTTTGAATAAATTCACCGAAACTTTTTGTGGTGGGTGCGCCGCCATATAATGCGATAGTGCCACCATTAATTAAACTGGCAAAAACAAGCCATGGTCCCATCATCCAGCCTAAATTCGTGGGCCAAGCAAAAATATCGCCGGGTTTAACATCATGATGGAAATAAGCATCACTGGCGCAGCGAATGGGAGTGGTATGGTTCCAAGGAATTGCTTTAGGATCGCCCGTTGTGCCAGAAGAAAATAAAATATTAATCGCAGCATGGGGTTGGCAGGCAATCACATTAAATTGATTGTTTTCAACTAAAAATTGTTCCCAAGTTAAATCACTGGCACGTAAATTAATCGTGAGAGAATTTTTTTCGGTTAATACAATGGCAAGTGGAGCATTAGCGGCAATAACTTTGTTATATAGGGGTAACGGTTTGTTATTACGCGTAATAAAATCTTGGGTAAAAATGGCTTTTGCATTAGCGATTCTTAGGCGCGTGGCAATTTCTTCGGGCGCGAAACTGTCGGCAATAGAAATGGCAGCGCAACCTGCTTTAATGATTCCTAAATAAATAGCAACGCATTCCGGTGTCATTGGCATATCAATGGCAATTGCATCACCGGATTTAAAATTAAGCGATACTAAGCTATTGGCTACACGATTACTTAATGCTTCTAATTGGCCATAAGTTAATTCGCTAATACTTCCGTGTTCTGGTTGATAGATAATAGCGATAGCATTGGGATCATGCTTAAAACAGCTTTGGCTAATATTCATCAAAGCGCCTGGAAACCATTGTGGATGTTCAATTCCTGCGGAAATATCGATGATTTTAGTATAGGGTTTAATAAAATTAATATTTAATTGTTCACAAACATATTGCCAAAATATTTCATAATCTTGATAAGACCACCGAAGAAAAGCCTCGTAATCTTCTAAGCCTAATTGTTTAATACTGCGTGTAATATTAGTTGCATTGCGTAATTTTTCTGAAGGAATCCAGGCGGGAGCCGGTGTTTTTTCCCAGTCTGGAAAAATTAAACAATATAAAGAGTTAAGTAAGAGAAAATTTGTATTAACCAGAGGAATGGTCGCGCAGATTTTTTGCCAGCAAGCAATTGCAGGCAAACTCGCTTGCAATTGCTTTATATTAGCAATTTGTTCTGCTGATAAACCTAAAGTTGTTAACGCATCAATCATATTTTTATCCATACAAAAATAGCCTATATAATTTTAAACTCGGCTGCTTGCGGCCGACACACCCACTTGCGGCCGAGTTTTTAAGCGCCCCATTTTGCCAAGGCGACTTTTGAACGAGAAGGACGTTTAAGTATTTGGCAAATAAATTTGTCGACTGCAATTAATTTGTTTAAATCAACTCCCGTATTAATATTTAAACCCTCTAACATATAAATCACATCTTC
>CAIUAS010000203.1 GCA_903897205.1 uncultured Gammaproteobacteria bacterium | reverse complement strand
TTACCACCTTGGCGTAATTTAAGCGCGCTGTTCAATAGGAACAAAAGCTCGTAGTTCTGGCCCAATATAATTAGCCGTAGGGCGAATTAATTTATTATTACTCCGTTGTTCAATGATATGAGCTGACCAGCCTGCTGTGCGTGCAAAAACAAATAAAGGGGTGAACATTGCAGTGGGTATGCCGCAAAAATAATAAGCCGAAGCACTGTAAAAATCTAAATTGGGGAATAGCTTTTTCTCATCCCACATGATTTTTTCAATACGTTCTGATACGGGATAAAGCCTTTTATCGTCGATGGAATGAGCCAGTTTTTTAGCCCAGGATTTAATAATATCAGAGCGAGGGTCGGAGGAAGTATAAACCCGATGGCCAAAGCCCATTACTAACTTTTTTTCAGCCAGTAATTCACGCAAACCTTTTTCAGCTGCTTCTGGCGAATTAAATTTTTCAATTAATTTCATGGCTGCTTCATTAGCACCGCCATGCAAAGGCCCGCGTAAAGTGCCAATAGCGGAAGTAATTGCTGAATACATGTCGGATAAAGTGGCGGCAGTAACGCGTGCTGCAAAAGTGGAAGCATTGAATTCGTGTTCTGCATAAAGAATTAAAGAGACATCAACCGTGCGGCGTTGCAATGCTTCAGCTTTTTTACCCTGTAATAAATGGAGAAAATAGCCTGCGATACTATCATCATCAGTGTTAGTATCAATGCGTTTACCGCTTTTATGAAAATGATACCAATACGTTAACATGCCTGGAAAAGACGCTAGCAAGCGATCAGCGACAGCAGTAGCAGCGTGCGTTGCGGATTCCTGCTCTAAAGTACCTAAGGCTGAACAGCCGGTGCGTAAGACATCCATCGGATGTGCATTCGCTGGCAATTGTTCCAAAATTATTTTTAATGCAGCGGGTAAATTACGCAGATTTTGCAGCTGTTTTTTGTAATTATTTAATTCCGCTTGAGTTGGTAATTTATGATAAATCATCAAATACGCAACTTCTTCAAAGCAGGCATGATTGGCTAAATCATGAATATCATAACCGCGATAAGTTAGCCCTACGCCCTCTTTTCCTACCGTACAAATAGCAGTGTCCCCTGCTGTCACACCCGCTAAACCGCCGGTTTTTTGTGTGTCCATTTGTCTCTCCATTTATTTGCAAAAGGTTATTTGTACAAAGCGTTTAATTTTTCTTCATAAGAAAAATAGCGCAAAAATTCATATAATTCAGCGCGAGTTTGCATTAAATCAATGACATTTTTTTGGGTGCCATCGGCGCGGATAGCTTTATAAACTTTCAAGGCCGCCGCATTCATGGCGCGAAACGCACTTAAAGGATATAACACCATTTGCACGCCAGTCTCCTGTAGCTCTTCTAATGAAAATAAAGGCGTTTTGCCAAATTCAGTAATATTGGCTAATACAGGTGCTGATACCTGCTGAATAAATTCTCGGTATTGAGTGAGATCAGTTAATGCTTCAATAAAGATCATATCGGCACCCGCTTGCAAATAGTGGATGGCGCGCGCGACCGCACGTTCCATCCCTTCATTAGCAAAAGCATCTGTGCGCGCCATGATGACAAAGCTAGCATCAACACGCGCATCAACCGCCGCTTTAATGCGATGAGCCATCTCGTCCTGGCTAACAATTTCTTTGCCTGGGCGATGACCACACCGTTTAGCTTGTACTTGATCTTCTAAGTGCAAACCGGCAGCCCCTGCTTTTGTCATTTCTTTTACAGTGCGAGCAATGTTAAAAGCATTGCCCCAACCGGTATCGGCATCGACTAATAAAGGTAAAGAGCTGGCGCTGGTGATGCGGCGGATGTCTTCTAAAACATCATGTAAATTAGTAATTCCCAAATCAGGCAGGCCGTAAGAAGCGGTGGCAACTCCGCTGCCAGAAAGATATAGCGCCTGGTAGCCTACTTGCTCTGCCATCATAGCGGTGTAGGCGTTAATAGCACCGACAATTTGCAAAGGCTTCTCTGTTTGCAAAGCCGCTCGAAATTTAGCACCAGGCGTTAAAAGCTTGGACATCCTTAAGCTGATCTCTTAATAGAAGTATAATGCTGGCAAAAAGTTTCCCGCAAGAATTTGCTGCCAACAATAACGGCGATAATATAGCAAACAGGTAATACTGCTAACGCCATATGATAATCGCTAGCACTATAAACAGGCGCACCACTGTTAGTAACACCACTCCAATGCGCGTGTAAAATGATGCCCACTAGCGGTTGAAAAATAGCCCCGCCCGCAACCACCGCCATATTGTTTAAGCCGATAGCCGTACCAGTTACATCAGAATCGTTATTGTCTTTTACCACCGCGAAAGCCAGTGATTGGCCGGTTGCCGCTAAACCAAAGAAGAACATTAGCGTATATAAAATTGGCATGGGTAAATGAGGGATGTAAAGAATAGATAATAATGAGCAAATACCAATGACCGCAGCGGTGATTAGAGGTAAACAGCGACGGCCCATATGCTCAGACCACCAACCAATTAAGGGGCTACCAATACCAATACCTATCCAGATAAGCGAGCATAATTTCGCTGCTGCTGCAGTTGAGATGCCATAAGCAGCGACTAAAAATGGCACGCCCCATAGTGCAGCAAAAGCGGCGATAGGCGCCCATACAGCAAAAGAATATAAAGCAATTAACCAGGTTTGCTTATTACCGCATACTTTACGTAAGCGAAATAATTCGGTGGGTTTTTTCTTGGAGGCTTCAGCGGCTTTTTCAGCGCGTACAGAAGGTGGATAATCACGAATCACTAGCCACACTAAAACAGCCAGGATGACACCAATAAATGCGATCCACATAATATTGCTGCGCCAGCCCCATTTGGCAACAGCTGTTGCTAGTGGCACTTGCCCGCAAATGGCGCCAACGGAACTCATGAACTGCACGATACCGGCGAGTAAAGCAAAGTAATGCGCGGGAAACCAACGAGAAACCAGCAACAGAGCGCCAATAAATGAGAAGGCTGAGCCAATTCCCATAAAGAAACGGCCCGCAGAAGCCAGCGCTACGTTATCGGTTAAGCCAAAAAAGAACGCACCACTAGCACAAATTAAAATGGCAACAGTAATTAAAATACGAGGCCCAAAGCGGTCGTAAAGTAAACCAGCGGGTAATTGCATGGGGGTGTAAGCATAATAATAAAAAGCCGCCATGGCGCCTAAGGAGGCTGCATTCAAGTTAAGATCGCGCATGAGCTCGGTAGTCATAACGGAAGGAGAAACCTGAAGGACAAATTCATATAAATAAAACATGGCTCCTAAGATACAGACAATCGCTGCCAGCAATAAGGAGTGTTGCTGAGAAGATACTTGGGTCGGTCGGTTGTTATTATTTTCTATGACCGCTTCATTATGCATAAACACCTCTCTCGAGTATGAACAAACCCCCTATTCTTCACAACTTTTGCCGAAGGTCAAGAGAGTTCTTGATAAGAAGGAGGTAAAAAGTAGTGTACCATTATAAGAATATGGCAAAAGTGGCCATCTTTAGGCGAAGAAAATGGGTAAAAACAACAAATAATTAGCAGCTAATAATTTTGAGGTGAATTTAAGAAAAAAATGGTAATTTAGAGCCCCTAATTTATGACAGTAGAATAAATTTAAGATTTGTTTAAGTTAACGAGAGAGTCCATGCTTGATTTTAAATTAATAAAAAATACTAATGGCGAATATATAGAAACTTCTATTGCGGGCAAGTTATTGTTAAATACAGCTGCTTTAAATAAAGAAACTGCGTTTTCCGAAGCAGAACGTAGCGAGTTTAACTTATTAGGTAAATTGCCTGCGCAAGTCGAAACCTTAGCAGAACAAGTAAAGCGGGCTTATTGGCAGTTTCAATCTTATGCCACCATGCTACAAAAAAATATTTATCTCAATAATTTGCACGATAAAAATCAGGTTTTATTTTATAAGCTGGTTAGCGAGCATTTAGTTGAAATATTACCATGTATTTATACCCCTATCGTTGGTACGGCTGTTAAAGAATATAGTCGTGAATTTCGTCAAGCGCGGGGGCTTTATATTGCTTATCCTTATCGTGATAAAATTGCAGAGATTTTGGATAACCGTTCACACCCCGAAATTGATCTTATCGTAGTAACCGATGGCGAAGGTGTATTAGGCATTGGCGACCAAGGTATTGGCGGTATGGATATTCCCATTGCTAAATTAATGGTTTACACCTTGTGCGCCGGTATTAATCCATTGCGCACCTTGCCTATTTTGTTGGATGTCGGCACCGATAATCAGGAATTGCTGGCGGATCCTTTATATTTAGGCTTGCGTCATCCGAGAATTCGTGGTGCGGAATATGATGCTTTTATTGAACAATTTGTGACGGCAGTTCAAAGTAAATTTCCCAATGTATTTTTGCACTGGGAAGATTTTGGGCGTTCTACCGCGCGCCATATATTAGATCAATACAAAGACAAGCTATGTACCTTTAATGATGATATCCAAGGCACGGGCGCTGTCACCTTGGCTGCAATTTTAGCGGCGGCCAAGGCCACGGGTTCAAGTATTGAGAAGCAACGGGTCGTTTTATTTGGTGCAGGCACGGCGGGCACCGGTATTGCCGATCAAATTTGTGCGGCAATGATGCGTGCTGGTTTAACTGAAGCAGAGGCGCGTCAACGTTTCTGGTTGGTAGACAGGCCCGGTTTATTGCTCAGTAATATGCCTGACTTGACCTCAGGGCAAATGCCGTATGCCCATAAACCAGAAGAAGTAGCAAATTGGCAGGTTAGTTCACCGGTTGGCATTAGCTTGTATGATACGATCACTCACGCACAACCGACCATTTTGATTGGATGCTCAACCCAAGGCGGCGCGTTTAAGCAAGAAATTATTCGAGAATTAACAAGATATAATAAACATCCCATTATTTTTCCTTTGTCCAATCCTACCGAGCATGCAGAAGCAACACCTGCGGATATATTGCAATGGACCAACGGCCAAGCGATAGTCGCAACGGGCAGCCCTTTTGAGGACGTTAACTTTAACGGACAAATTATTAAGATTGGTCAGTGTAACAATGCCTTGGTTTTTCCCGGTATAGGTTTAGGCCTGTTAGCCATTCAAGCAAAGCAATTAACGGACGACATGCTATGGGCTGCAACGCAAGCCTTAGTCGAAAACGCGCCTGTACTAAAAGACATGCATGCTCCTGTCTTACCTTTAATGCAAGATGCGCGCGTAGTTGCGCGTAAAATTGCTTTAGCCGTGGCTCAGCAAGCACAACGAGATGGTTTGGCGCAACTTGAGATTGCTGATCTAGAGCGGCGCATTGATGAGCTCATGTGGCAGCCCCACTATGTGCCGTTGAGGCGAACATGATTTTACGAATGCGGTGTTTGCGGTGGCATATTAGGGCTAAGTGTGGCTGCCGTATTTTTGGCGGGATAAGCCAAGTAACGCGATAATAAATCGTAAACGCTCCACACTTTACTTTGATAGGCTTGATTTAGCGCTGGATTATAAGAATGGTAACCACCAATACCACGCCATAAATCAGTCGAGTCAGCAATATTTTGGCTCATGATCCAGGCGCCAACCATCACGTTGGCGCAAGGGTCATATTGAATTTGCTCTTGGGTATAGCCATAACGTTTTATTTTATCCAGCCATATCGTGTTGATCTGCATGGGGCCGTAATCATAAGTCCCATTTTTATTAGGTGAAGCCATCCCCACCTTGCCGCCTTCGACGGCTAGAATGGATAAAATTAATTTTGCTGGCACATGATAAGTAATGGCCGCTTGATTAATGCATTCAATAGGCACACCGTGAATTACTAAAGAGCTAAGCATAGAGGTTTTATTGATTTCCTGTAATAGTAATGACTAAGTTGCGCTGATGGGGAGCGGTTCGATGTTCCCATAAATAAATCCCTTGCCACGTTCCCAGTAATAGTTTGCCCTTGTTAAGAGGCACTGTTAAACTATTTTGCGTCAAAATAGACCGCACATGCGCTGGCATATCATCGGGGCCCTCATCCGTATGTAAAAATAGTTTATCCCCATCGGGAACTAATCTATGCATAAAAGCTTCTAAATCTTTCCTGACAGTTGCATCGGCATTCTCACATAAAATAAGCGAGGCGCTAGTATGTTGCAAAAACAAATGACATAAGCCTTGCTGGATCTTGGTTTTGGCTATCAGATTGCCTATTTCTTGAGTGATATCAAATGTACCACGCCCCTGGGTATGAACTGAAAATTGTTCTTGGTGTAAAAGCATCATGGAAGGTATCCTTAAAAAATACGCTAATTAAATTGATTTTACATTATAAAGCATTGTTCAATATTGTGCCCTTATGAGGCGCTCTCTAACACGCTAGAGGCAGAATAAGATAGGTTTCGGGTTCGTTGAACGTGCTTTAAGCATAATTTGAATAAGAATTACAGCTAAACAATAACATTCTATTGACAAATTCTGCGAGCAACGGCATGATTTCCTGCTAAGTTTTTTACTTATTTTAACGTGGAGAAGATAACCTTGGCTAATACAGTACAAGCAAAAAAGCGTGCAAGACAATCTGAACAGCGCCGCCAACGGAATGCTAGCTCACGCTCAATGGTACGCACCTATATAAAGAACGTTGTAAAAGTAATCGAAACGGGCAACCATAACGAAGCTCAAACCGTTTATCATGCAGCAGTGCCTATTATCGATAGAATGGCAGCAAAAGGCATTATCCATAAAAATACAGCAGCTCGTCATAAAAGTCGTTTGCTCCTGCGCATTCGCAAATTAGCAGCATAATTGCCGAATAATAAAGAAACCGGCGGCAAGCCGGTTTTTTCTAATAGTAATAGCAACTCAAGCTTTTGGTAACGTGACTCCCGTTTGGCCTTGATATTTCCCATTTCTATCTTTATAAGAAACGGCACATTCCTCATCTGATTCTAAGAAAAGCATTTGGGCAATACCTTCATTGGCATAAATCTTAGCGGGTAACGGTGTGGTATTAGAGAACTCTAAAGTAACATGCCCTTCCCACTCCGGTTCTAGCGGCGTCACATTAACGATAATGCCGCAGCGCGCATAGGTCGATTTACCTAAACAGATTGTAAGTACATTGCGTGGGATGCGAAAATATTCCACGCTGCGGGCTAATGCAAATGAGTTTGGCGGAATAATACAAATATCGCTTTTAATAGGAACGAAGCTTTCTTCAGTAAAGTTTTTAGGATCGACGATAGCCGAATTAATGTTAGTAAAAATATAAAATTCATTAGCGCAACGAATATCATAACCATAACTTGAAACACCATAAGAGACAATGCGCCCAGTGCCATTTTCTTTTACTTGCTGCGGTGCAAATGGCTCAATCATGCCATGTTGCTCAGCCATTTTACGTATCCAATTATCTGATTTAATTGACATAAGCTTATCTCTTCCAAAAATATTTTAATGATACCAGTTATGTAGTGATCCGCAAAATTCAAAGCGCAAACTATTGCGCGCGCCAGTGTAATGTTAGTCGTTTTTAATAACAATAGTAGGAAATTTCGCCGAATAATCTTTTGCCCTGAGC
>CAIUAS010000202.1 GCA_903897205.1 uncultured Gammaproteobacteria bacterium | reverse complement strand
GTCTGGCAGCTCGTCGGGCTCATAACCCGAAGGTCGTAGGTTCAAATCCTGCCCCCGCTACCAAAAGAATTATCATAGCTTTCAGTTCTTGAAAGTTTTAAAAAAGCCCCTTTCTAGGGGCTTTTTGTTGTTAAGTGGGCTTACAGCCCACTTTTTATTTGTGAAGTTGAAAATGGCAAAAGATATTTCTGTGTTACAAGCTTTATTAGAACCAACAGTGACTGCCTTAGGGTATGAGTTGCTGGGGTGTGTTTATATGGCACAAGGCAAGGGAGGATTGCTGCGTGTTTACATTGATAGCGGCCAGGGAATCATGTTGGCTGATTGTGAAAAGGTAAGTCGGCAAATTAGCGCGGTATTAGATGTCGAAGATCCTATTGCTAGTGCTTATAATTTAGAAGTTTCTTCACCTGGAATGAATCGTCCTCTATTTAAGCTTGCTCATTTTCAGAAAGTGATAGGTTCAATGGTCAATATACGACTACATATTCCTATCAATAAACGTCGACAGTTCCGTGGTCTTTTGCAGGACATAGCAGACGATATCTTGATAATCAAAATTGATGAAGAATTATTTAAATTACCGTTTGCTAATATTGCTAGGGCAAATTTGTTATTAGATGCCTCTGTGAAGAATTAAGGTCAGAGCATAACGTTTTATGAATAACTCATTTGAGTTTGGGGAGAAGTGTTATGAATAAACAAGTATTACTCATTGCAGAAGCAGTATCCAACGAAAAAGATGTGGATAAAGAAACTATTTTTAAAGCAATTGAGGCTGCTTTAGAAATGGCTACTAAAAAACGGTATAGTGATGATGCTGTCGTGCGCGTAGAAATTAATCGTCAGACTGGTGATTATCAAACATTCCGCGAATGGACAGTTGTGTCGGATGATTTGGAAGATGATGGCAGTGGCGATGAAGATTTTGAATACTCACCTGCTCGAGATTTAAGAGTCTCCGACGTTAGGAAGGCAAATCCTAAAGCAAAAATTGGCGATAAGATTGAAGAACCGATAGAATCAGTTGAATTTGGTCGTATTGCTGCCCAAACTGCTAAGCAAGTCATAGTGCAAAAAATTCGTGAAGCTGAGCGTGCGAAAATAGTAAAAGCTTATGTTGATCGCATCGGTGAATTGGTAACCGGTATTGTTAAAAAAGTCACACGTGACGGTGTCATTCTTGATTTGGGAAATAATATTGAAGCGGTTATCACGCGCGATGAAATGATTCCTCGTGAAGAAGTGCGTGTTGATGATAGATTGCGTGGTTATCTTCATAAAGTCGAACCGCGAGCACGTGGCCCTCAATTATATATCAGTCGTACGCATCCACAAATGCTGGTGGCATTATTTAAAATTGAAGTCCCTGAAATTGGCGAAGAGATTATTGAAATTAAAAGTGCTGCTCGCGATCCAGGTTCTCGTGCTAAGATTGCAGTTAAAACGAATGATAAACGTATTGATCCGCAAGGCGCTTGTATTGGTATGCGTGGAGCACGTGTACAGGCTGTTTCTGGTGAATTAAGAGGGGAGCGAATTGATATCGTTTTATGGGATGATAACCCAGCACAGTTAGTCATTAATGCAATGGCGCCGGCAGAGGTTGCTTCCATTGTCGTGGATGAAGATGCGCATACTATGGATGTTGCCGTGCGCGAAGAGCAATTATCGCAAGCCATTGGTCGTAATGGTCAAAATGTTAAACTAGCTGCTCAATTAACTGGCTGGACGATTAACGTCATGACAGAAAATGAAGCTGCTGATAAAAATGCTGCAGAGACTGAAAAAGTGCAGAAGCGTTTCGTTGAACAGCTTGGTATTGATGAAGAAGTGGCTGAAATTTTAGTGCGCGAAGGTTTTGCCACGTTAGAAGAGGTTGCATACGTGCCCCTTGAGGAAATGCAGGAAATTGCTGAGTTTGATGATGAAACTATTGAGGCTTTACAAAATCGAGCTAAAGATGCGTTGTTAACCCAAGCTTTGGTAGGTGAGGAAAG
This sequence comes from uncultured Gammaproteobacteria bacterium, assembly GCA_903897205.1. Lineage (GTDB taxonomy): Bacteria > Pseudomonadota > Gammaproteobacteria > CAIUAS01 > CAIUAS01 > CAIUAS01. The sequence continues at coordinate 4,574 of CAIUAS010000202.1, read as the reverse complement.
TATCGATTCAGCTGAGCCCGCTGAGGATTTATTGGCGCTTGATGGTATGGATACGGCGCTTGCTTATGAATTGGCGAGCCACGGTATCGTTACGCAAGAGGATTTAGCTGAACAAGCTGTTGATGATTTATTGGAAATTACGGACCTTGATAAAGCTAAAGCAGCGAAACTTATTATGGCTGCACGTGCGCCATGGTTTGCAGAAGTAAAGAAAGCTTAAGTGAATCGCTACGTTAAGGTTATCGTTTGGAAATGCTGCAAATTAATCGTCATTCCTTCGTGAGTGGGAATCTTTCGAAAATAATGGCACAAAAAAATATGAAGTTCTCCGCTTGTGCAAGAATGGCGTGGAAAATATGAAATATAAGCGCACTTAATATAAATATTTTATGGGTGCGGGAGTGAAGAGATATGGCGAATGTAACAGTAAGACAGCTTGCAAAGCTTGTAGGTAAATCAGAAGAAGTACTGATGATTCAGCTAAGAGAAGCTTTAAAAGATGATAACATGGAAATTGTTAATGCTGATCAAGTTATCAGTGATGTCGCTAAGCGTAAACTACTAGCTTATCTACAACGTAGCCACGGTAGTGAGAGCTCTGAAAGTGGTGAAGGTACTGCAGGCGGTGGAGCCCCCAAAAAAATTACGATTCAACGAAAGGTTTTCGACAAAATTGAAGTAAGAAGTTCTGTTGGCGGACGCAAAACTGAAATAAAAGTAGTGACAAAAAGAAAGCATACGATTGTCAAACCCGATGAAGAGGCGCTCGCTCGCGAAATAGAAGAGAAGCGTAAAGCAGAAGAGGAAGCAGCCAGGCTTCAAGCAAAACATGAGCAAGAAGAACAGGAACGCCAAGAAGCTGAGCGTGTGGCTAAACTTGCTCAGGAAGAGGGAAAACGCAAACAGCCGGAAGAAAAAAATGGGACGGGTGCATTAGCGCCAGCTAAGCCGGCAGACACCTCTTCGGCAAAGCCAGTGGAAGCGGCGACCCCTAAACCTAAAACTGATGTTAAAAAACCTGAAGAGAAAGCTAAACCTGTTGTAAGAACTGAAGCTGAACAGCGACGCCATATTGCGGATGAGCTTGAGAAAAAAGCAAAATTACGCGTAGAACGTGAGCGTGATAAAGTTGGAGCAACCAGGTATCGCCACAAAGATATTCATGCTGCTTTAGATGATGAGACTGATATTGCTATTAGGCACCGTCGCTCTGGCAGATCGCGTCGAGGCAAAGATGCTGAGAATTTAATTAAGCATGGTTTTGAAATGCCAACGGCGCCGATGGTGCATGAAGTGGGTATTCCTGAAACGATTACCGTTGGCGAGCTTGCACAGAAAATGTCTGTAAAAGCAGGCGAAGTAATTAAAACTTTAATGAAATTAGGCACCCTTGCAACCATTAATCAAGTGCTTGATCAAGATACGGCGGTTATTGTCGTTGAAGAAATGGGGCATGTTGCCAAGCTTTTAAGTGAAAATGCTTTAGAAGAAGGCTTGATGGCAAGTATCGTTGGCGGTGGGGAAGAATTATCACGCGCACCCGTTATTACTATCATGGGGCATGTTGACCACGGTAAAACTTCTTTATTAGATTATATTCGTCGCACCAAAGTAACTTTGGGTGAAGCGGGTGGTATTACCCAGCATATTGGTGCTTATCATGTCGAAACCCCCAAAGGGATGATTACTTTTTTAGATACCCCCGGCCATGCTGCATTTACAGCTATGCGTGCCAGGGGCGCGAAAGCAACGGATATTGTTGTGTTAGTAGTAGCAGCGGATGATGGTGTGATGCCACAAACCCTTGAAGCGGTTCAACATGCTAAAGCAGCTAATGTGCCAATGGTAGTTGCTGTTAATAAAATGGATAAGGCAGACGCCGATCCCGAACGGATTAAAAATGAATTAGCTAAGCAAGGTTTGATTCCCGAAGAATGGGGTGGCGACACGATGTTTATTCCAGTGTCTGCTAAATCGGGAATGGGTATAGATGGCTTATTAGATTCCTTATTAGTACAAGCCGAACTTTTAGAATTAAAGGCTCCGGTGGAAGGCCCAGCGCATGGTCTTGTGATTGAATCACGTTTGGATAAAGGTCGCGGCCCCGTAGCCAGTATTTTGGTGCAAAAGGGTACTTTAAGAAAAGGCGATATTTTATTAGCAGGTAAAGAATATGGCCGTGTACGTGCATTATTGGATGAAAATGGCCGGCAGGTTCATAGTGTAGGCCCTTCAATGCCTGTTGAGGTATTGGGTTTATCAGGCGCACCTACTGCAGGTGATGATGCGGTTGTAGTAGCAGATGAACGTAAAGCGCGTGAAGTTGCTTTATTTCGTCAAGGTAAAATTCGCGATGTTAAATTAGCTGCCCAACGCAAAGCGCAGACAGGGGATATTTTGGAACGTTTGGGTGAAGGTGAATCACAATCATTAAACGTTGTTTTGAAAGCTGACGTGCAAGGTTCTGCGGAAGCAATACAAGAAGCTTTAATAAAATTATCAACTGAAGAAGTAAAGGTGAAATTGGTGGGGGCCGGTGTGGGCGCTATTAATGAATCTGATGTCAATTTGGCCTTAGCGTCTAAAGCGATTATTCTCGGATTTAACGTGAGGGCCGATAATTCTGCGCGCCGTTTAGTTGAGAAAGAAGGTTTAATAATGCACTATCATAGCGTTATTTATGATTTGATTGATGAAGTTAAAAACGCAATGAGTGGCATGTTATCTCCGGAAATTAAAGAACAAATTCTTGGTTTAGCCGAAGTGCGTGAAGTATTCCGCTCTGCCAAAGTAGGAGCAATCGCTGGCTGTATGGTAATTGAAGGTGTTATGCGTCGTAATAATCCTATTCGTGTGCTACGCGACAATGTCGTTATTCATGAAGGCGAATTAAATTCGCTGCGTCGTTTCAAAGATGATGCTAATGAAGTGCGCAATGGATTTGAATGCGGTATAGGCGTTAAAAACTATAATGACGTGCGCACCGGTGATCAAATTGAAGTTTATGAACGTATCAGCGTTGCGCGTACAGTTTAATAATTTTAAACTCGGTCGCAGTAAGCGGTCGAGTTTTTTATAGACTCAAAGCGTTTCATTTTTAGGCTAGGCGCAATTACCGTGAGCAACAAAAAATGCCAAAAGAATATAATCGAACCGATAGAGTAAATGAGTTGCTCCAGCGTGAGCTTGCAAAATTACTTCAGCATGAAGTGCGCGATCCCAATTTGGGATTGATAACGGTTACAGCAGTAAAAGTGGCTAGTGATTTATCTTTTGCTAAAATATATATCACTCAGTTAAATGACGATAAGCCTATTGAGCAAACTTTAAAGCATTTAAATAAAATGACCAATTTTTTGCGCTATCGTCTGGCTAGCATTGTTCAGCTACGTATTATTCCTCATTTGAAATTTATTTATGACGCTTCTATTAGCCAAGGAAATCATTTGGCTAATATCATTAATGAAGCGGTTGCTGCCGATGAACGCAAGCATAAGGACTAATAAAACAATGCAGAATAAACAAGAGCGTTTTAAAAGAACGGTAGACGGAATTTTATTACTGGATAAACCGCTTCACTTAACTTCCAACGCTGCGCTCCAAATAGTAAAACGCTTATTTGCGGCTAAAAAAGCTGGGCATACCGGTAGTTTGGATCCTTTAGCTACGGGTATGTTGCCTATTTGCTTTGGTGAGGCAACCAAATTTTCCCAATATTTATTAGATGCAGATAAGCATTATTATGTGGTTGCTAAATTAGGTGAGAAAACCGCTACGGGTGATGCGGAAGGTGAAATAATAGAACAACGTTCTGTGCCTGAAATACTGCCCAATGATTTAGAAGAACTACTGAACCAATTTCGTGGCAGCATTAAACAAATTCCTTCTATGTATTCTGCGCTTAAGTATCAGGGAAAACCGTTATATGAATTAGCGCGCAAAGGCATCACGGTTGACCGGCCAGCACGCGAAATTAAGATTTATGAATTACAATTAGTTGAACAAACAGCGGATACTTTAACCTTAGAGGTGAAATGCAGTAAAGGAACTTATATTCGCACACTGGTAGAAGATATTGGTGATGCATTAGGTTGTGGTGCTCATGTAATCACTTTACGCCGATTAAGTGTTGCTGGATATAAAACAGAAAACATGGTTAGTTTAACTGAGTTAGAACCATTAGCAGAACAAGCTGATTATCAATCGTTGGATAATTATTTATTATCCATTAATGCCGCTGTGCAGCATTGGCCTATCTTAAATATATCAGAAGCCGCCTATTTTTATTTAAAACGTGGCCAGGCCATGATCATTCCTTACGCCCCTGATAATGGTTGGGTGAGTTTAATGATTGGCGAGAGATTTATAGGTGTAGGTGAAATTTTAACAGATGGAAAAGTAGCGCCTAGACGACTTGTGCAGACTTCATAGCAATTAAATTGCTCTCCTAATTAATTTATAATTTTAAACTCGGCCGCTTGCGCCGACACAATACCCGCACAACACCCGATGGGGTTCCCCAAGGGGAGAATGGGAATTCTCCCCTTGGGTCGCAAGCGCGGGTTTCCCGCGCG
>CAIUAS010000201.1 GCA_903897205.1 uncultured Gammaproteobacteria bacterium | reverse complement strand
GTAACCAAGACAAATTCTATTGGTTATAAAGGAAAGCAAAATGAAGTATTAGCAGATTTTGGAACTGTATTTACAATTGAACCTTACAAAGAAGGCATTTGGAAATTAATTTCAACTACTAGTGCAACAACTTTTAAAACTTTAGAAGATACTATTAAAAAAGTAGAAAAAGTGGTGATTGCAACCGACGCGGATCGCGAAGGCGAAGTCATTGCACGAGAAATTTTAGAACTATGTCATTACCACGGCTCTATTCAACGCTTATGGTTATCGGCTTTAGACGAGGCCAGCATTAAAAAGGCATTAGCCCATTTAAAACCTGGCCATGAAACCGAAAAACTGTACGCCGCAGGCCTGGCACGCCAACGGGCGGATTGGTTGGCCGGTATGAATTTAACCATGGCGGCCACCTGCTTGTTTGGCCAGCGTGAAGTATTGTCTGTCGGCCGCGTACAAACACCGACCCTAAAATTAGTGGTGGATCGGGATCGCGCTATTGCCCAATTTCAGCCTAAAAATTATTTTTCTTTGGAGATGGAATTTACTACATCACAACAGGCAAGTTTTTGGGCAAAATGGCAAGTGCCAACTACATTCGCAGATGAAGAAGGACACTGCTTAGATCAAAGCATCATTCATAATCTCATCAACCAATTAAAAAGCCAAACGGGGCAAGTACAGGCTTTTACTGAAAGTAAAAAACAGCAATCGCCACCACTAGGATTAGCTTTATCGAGTTTGCAAAAGCTGGCTTCCAGCCGGTTTGGCTTTTCCGCCAAGCAAACCTTGGAAATTGCCCAATCGTTATATGAAACGCACAAAGCGACCACCTATCCGCGTACCGATTGCAATTATTTACCAGAAAGCCAATTTAACGAAGCACCATTAATATTGCAGGCGCTATCGCAAGTTAATCCCCCTTTAAAATCTATCATGGCATTGTGCAATACAAATTTTAAATCACCAATTTGGAATGATAAAAAAATAACAGCGCACCACGCTATTATTCCCACCACGAATACCCACCTAAACTATCAAAATTTATCGGACGCCGAACGCAAACTATATGACTTAATTTGCCGCTATTACCTTGCGCAATTCCTGGGTAATTTTACTTATATGAACCGTACCGTGATGGTCATCATAGGGAGTGAGCTTTTTAAAGCGTCTTGTAATACGCCGGTAGCATTAGGTTGGCGGCAGGCATTGAATGAATCGATAACGGATTTAGAAGAAGCTGTTACTCAAAAAAACCACCAGGCCATTCCTGTGTTAAAAGAAAATGAGCCGGTATTAAACACTAACGCCTTCATGGAAACCCACAAAACCCAACCCCCGCCATCGTTTACCGAGGGAACGTTAATTGAAGCGATGAAATCCATTGGTAAGCAGGTTATCGATCCAGAACTTAAAAAAGTATTAAAAGACAGCGCAGGCATTGGTACGGAAGCCACGCGAGCAAATATTTTAGAAACGCTGGTTAAACGGAGCTATTTAATCCGCCATGGCAAGGCGTTGGCATCAACGCCCTGTGGCCAAGCGTTTATCGATTTACTGCCTGGCATTATTACCGATCCGGCGACAACGGCTCGCTGGGAGCAAGAATTAGAAGCGATTGCCCAAGGCAACCAAACCCTGGAAGGCTTTTTAAGCCGCCAGGCAGACAACTTAAACGTGATGCTAGAAGCGTTGGCCGCTAAGCGTAACCAGCCAACTTTGCCTAGCCTGCCACTACAACCAATAAAAACGTCCAGGGCAGGCAAGCAAAAAATACGCTTTAGGAAGCGCAACGCCTAGCATCACACTAAAACAAGCCCGCATAGCGATCTGCCCTGCTTTTGGCGACCAACAGCAGTGGCAGCTAGTCTTTGGCGTAATAATACCAAAGACTAGCTGCACTAAAAACGCGCACGCGTCACTATGGCGCAAGCCTTCACGCCATAGTGACGCGCCCAGCGCGACTCAAACAACTCAAGCCGCGGCGCGGCTTTCCGCTGATCCGGTTGCCAGAATAGGGAAAAACGGTGGGGTGAAAAGTTTGTAATGAAATTATTTCGCGATATCCAATTAATAATACAGTGTATTTTTTTTGCAAATATCCTATATTATTAAGCATAACAGTTTTCAATAAATAGCAAGGAGCCTAGGTTTCAATGGATGATATCGTTATTCCATCTGAAGATTTAAATATTAAAGTAAACGAAAAATTATTTGTTTATGCTTTAGCCTTGCCAGTTCACAATGTTACTCATAAAGACGCCATAGAAATTAGTAAGTTACTGCAATCTGTCAATAAAGATAATATAGCTCAAACTGAATCAGCGATTGAGAGAATAGTAATGCACCCGCATGGCCGGACATTATGGCTTGAAAATAGACTTTCGCTGATCCCATGCTTTAAAGATATTTGCTCTATAGTTGATTTTGCTTATATCTCTTACTGCAGGGGTAATCCTATTGGTGTTTATTTTTCCCTGCTTCCTATTGTTGAAGGCATAATTTTGCGTTGGATGGGTATAGCAGGTGCAAGACTAAAGTTTGATGAAATAAAAAAGTGGGTTAAAAACAAAAAGAATAATAGCCAATTATTGAATAGTCATCCATTTGCTCCAATTTGGGTGGAAGCACTATCAAGAATTTTAGTGGATGAATTTTTTAAATATACTGGTGACAATCCTACTTACGCATATTTTAACAGGCATGCTGGCGCGCATCTTTTACAAAATTTTAATTTAAATGCAATTCGTGGGTTATCCATGCGCATTTTTATTATTATTGAGCTTCTGGTAGAAATATACGTGATTGAAAATAAATTCATTGTTGACAGCGTAACGATACCGCTTTTACTTAAAAACAGCGCGGAAACTGGAAAACGTTTGTATGCTTATAAGCTAGCTTATGATTGGCTTATCAAGCCTCTTCAAGAGCATCCAGAAGCTATTTTGGGAAGTATGTACTAGATAAAACTAGTTTTCAAAATTAATATTTTAATTATTTTGAGATATGGTAAGGTAATTAAGTCTATTCTTCCCCTTCCTATTACGTTTTAAAATTTGGAATTTGCTGAATAATAATCGTTAAAACAGG
>CAIUAS010000200.1 GCA_903897205.1 uncultured Gammaproteobacteria bacterium | reverse complement strand
TTATAATAAGTGAACTGAGTATTGAAATGCTTTTTCCCTTGAAAAAAGACAACAGCAGTTTGTCTGCTTTTTGGATTGAACAACAAAATAAATTCTTAGCTAGCATTAATAAAAAATTAATACAGGAACTTTCTTTTGAATTTGAGCAAACGATCAGCGACCTGAAATTCTCAAATAAAAATAAAACGCCTGATTCTCTTTCTCTTATTGAGGCACACAAGGATATCTTATCTAAAAGTTTGCGCCATTTTTATCCGTTAGTGTTAAATAATTATTTAATAAAATCTAAGAACATGACAAAGATCATGGAAATACACGAGAAAGAGTACAATAGTGATAAGGTGTGGGAGCTAAAACTCTAGCACTGTTCTATAAAGCACTTTTCTCAGCTGAAAAGTGCTTTGCATACAATTTGTCACACCGCTTCCTCAATCATGCCTTTGCAAAGGGCGCAGGCAACTGCGCCTTGCCTTTGTTCAGCGCTGGCAATAAGGGGGTGTCATTTGGATTAAGCATAGGTTGTCCATCACGACGCAATAATTGCTCCTGGCGCACAGCATTATAGCGATCCGTTGCTAATTGGGTAGTTTGATTATTCTGCGCCAAAATAACTGGACGCAAGAAAACTAATAAATTTAATTTTTCCATTTGTTTATCGCGGTGCCTGAACAAATTGCCTATCAATGGAATGCTGCCCAATACCGGAACTTTCAGATCCGTATTATTAAATTGATTGCTAATTAAGCCTCCCAACACCACAATATCACCACTTTTCACCATGATATTCGTTTTAATATTGCTGGTATTAATAATCGGTAATGGCCCTGGATTGTCAGGATTTTGCAATGAATCATTAACTTGCTTGATATTCAAGCGGATAAATTGATTAGGGCTAATTTGCGGACGCACTGTCAATTTTAGCACCACTGGTTTTTGCTCAAAAGTAGCAAAAGGTGTACCACTCGAATCAGTAGAACCCGTATTGCTAGTGGCATATTGGCGATTTTCCATCGGGACTATCTTGCCCACCTGAATCTCTGCGAGTTGATTATTCAACACAGCAATAGAAGGGGTTGATAAAATATCCGCCGCATTATCTGAATTTAACGCATCGACGATGATGCGAAGATTACCCGCTCTAATAAAACCAACACTACCTGGCAATGGAATTGGGCTAGAAGAACCACTCGTACTAAAACCGGCGCTACTATCAGAACCCGGATCAACGCCCCAGGTAATGCCTAATTGCCTCACTAAACGCTCATCCACTTGCGCAATAATTGCTTCCACTAATACTTGCTGAGGTTGCACATCCAGCTGGCTAATAATCGATTTTAAATTCGTCATTAACGGCGGCGGCGCACTCATAATCAGCGCGTTAGTAGAAGGTTCGGCTTGAATAGAAACCTGATTATTGTTCGCATCACTATTATCACTAACATTTGCTGTAACCGCTGCCGTAGCGGATCCCGTCTTGCTACTCGCATCACTCGTTGGCGTATCACTGGCATAACTACTATGGGCAATTTTAGCTAAAATAGGCGCGAATTTTTTCGCGTCTAAATAATTAAGATAAACCACCTGGGTTAAACCAATGTCACCCGAGCCAGGTTTATCTAATTCGCGAATTAAATTCGTTGTTTGCAATATATCTTCCGCACCGCCGCTAAGAAGAATACTATTCGCCTGTGTATCAGCCGCATAAACCACATTAGAGATTTTTCCTGCGGCCTTGTTCGCGGTCTGCAAAGCTGTCAGCGCGGCCAATACTTTCGAAGCAGAAGCATGTTGTAAATTAACAACCTGGTTTTGCATATCCGCTTTTTGATCAATATTATTTACAATCTGCGTAAGCCGATTAACGTTATTCGCTTCACCTGACAAAATTAATGTATTCGTTGGCAGATAGGCCGACACAAAACTCCATTCAGGCACTAAAGGCTGCAATATAGGAACTAGTTGGCTAGCTGACACATTTTTCACATGCAAGGTTCGCACAATAAATTCATCTCCTTGCGCCGCTTGCCCTGCATTTTTAATAGGGGCACTCAATGAACGTGCAGTAGTATTCGGGACAATTTTAATCACATCTCCACTCGGTATCGCCGCATAACCTAGCACCTGTAATGAAGATAAAAAAACTTGATAAGCTTCGTCGGGCGCCATGGGTTTTGCAGAAACAATCGTAATTTTACCTTGGACTTGCGGATCAATAATAAAATTCTTACCGGTTTCTTTTGCTATGGCATCAATAACAGCGCGAATATCCGCACTTTGTAAATTCCACATACGTTGATTTACAGCATGCGTTGCTTTAGTCTCGCCCGCCGGAGGAGCAGCGAGCGCAAAGGCAGGCATAAAAACAACCGCAGCGACTAAACTCAATGTCATTTGCTTTAAATAATGCTTTAGCACCGACTTGCCCCTTAAAAATAAATAAGTCGCTCAGTATAGGGATTTTTTGCAGACAAGCCAAGAAATGCTATAGTAACGCACTCGAATTACGCAACCCCCATAAAATTTATGCGAATACAATTAGCTAATTTAGCAGAACTAACCAATGCGCTTTTCACTAAACGTATTGCAATTACCCATAGTGTATTAGCTATTGTTATTCTTTATAACCTGTTACATTTGACAGTAGCATTACTCCCTAGTGAGGCTGTTAACATTGAGAAAAATTCCGTTTTTATTAATCATACCTCAATAAAACCTGCGCCTAAAATTGGGGCGCTACATTTATTTGGTTTATATCAAATGAATACGGCGGCTTTACTCCCCATAGCGCAATTAGGTTTGACGCTGCAAGGCATACTCTATGCCAGCCAGCCAGCGCTTTCACAAGCCATTATTGCTTCTGCCAATGGCGAGGCAAAAGCCTATAAAATAGGGGATTCGATTAATGGGGTGGTTATTAAACAAATATTAGCAAACGATGTGATCATAGAATCTAACGACGCATTACAACGTTTACCATTAATCCGTCCAAGTTTGTAATAACGCTTTTTATAGGAGATAGCATGGCCAATCATTCGGTATTTTATAAAAAATCCGGCTTAAGTTTTATTTTATTTTTATTGTGTTCTCTGCTTTGCGCCTGCGCCGCTACCACTGCCAATAATGCACAACAGACTTATTTACTGGGGCAACGCTATTACCAAGCGCAAAATTATGGCAACGCTTTTGATGCTATCAATAAAGCGGCTAAAGAAGGCAATATTAATGCGCAATATGCTTTAGGTTATATGTACTATTACGGAATTGGCACGGGAGTAGACCCACACACTGGCATCAGTTGGATGCAAAAAGCCGCCAGCAAAAATCAGCAGCAGGCTATCAATGCCTTAGCCATTCTTAACAAAACGCGATAATTTATGTCCAAAGAATTACGCCTACCTTTCACTTATGCAAAACGCCATGGTGTTTTTGTTGAAACTCTGTCGGCGCAAAAAGCAGAAATTGTTTATCACACAACTTTAGAAACGCCGGTGTTGATTGAACTAAGACGTTATTTACAACGCCCCCTGCAACTGCATGAAGTGGCCGCAGATTTATTCGATGCATTATTAGCAAAAGCCTACGAAGCAGGCACAGAAACCGCTGCCGCTTCTATGCTTGATTTGGAAGAAGATTTTAATTTAGCCGATTTAGTACATTCTTTACCTAAAACAGAAGATCTCTTAGAAAGCGAAGATGACGCACCCATCATTAAACTGATCAATGCTATTCTGACCCAAGCCATCAAACAAACCGCTTCCGATATTCATTTAGAAACTTTTGAGCGGCGCTTAATAGTGCGCTACCGCATTGATGGGGTGTTACAAATTGTGCTTGAACCACCGCGCGTATTAGCACCTTTGCTCATTTCTCGCATTAAAGTCATGGCAAAACTGGACATTGCTGAAAAACGCTTACCCCAAGATGGCCGCATTACCTTACGCATAGCAGGCCGTTCGGTGGACATTCGCGTCTCAACCCTCCCTTCTAATCATGGCGAACGCGTTGTATTGCGTTTACTCGACAAACAATCCGCCAATTTAGATTTACACCATTTAGGAATGCCGCCCGTTAATTTGCAAATCATGACGCAATTAATTCACAAACCGCATGGGATTATTTTAGTCACAGGCCCCACTGGCTCCGGTAAAACCACCACACTTTATGCGGCCTTATCACAATTAAATGATAAAAGCCGTAATATCTTAACGGTAGAAGATCCAATTGAATATGAATTGGCCGGCATCGGACAAACCCAAGTAAATCCTAAAATTAATATGACGTTTGCACGCGGTTTACGCGCCATTTTACGTCAAGATCCTGATGTGGTGATGGTGGGTGAAATTCGTGATGTTGAAACCGCCGAAATAGCGGTGCAAGCTAGCTTGACTGGTCATTTAGTCTTATCTACTTTGCACACAAACAGCGCCATTGGCGCTATCACTCGCTTAATGGACATGGGAATAAAATCTTTTTTACTCGCCTCCACCATCATCGGCATTGCAGCCCAACGCTTGGCGCGTTTATTATGTGCGCATTGCAAACAAGCTTATACCGCCTCGCTAAGCGACTGTCTTTTATTAGGCATTGACATCGCTCAAGCCCCCACACTTTATCAAGCAGTCGGCTGTTCGCATTGCAATCATTCAGGTTATCGCGGACGCAGCGGTATTTATGAATTAATTACTATGGATGATGCCTTGCGCCATTTAATTCATGAAAACGCCTCTGAAACAGTGATGGAAAAAGAAGTGCGTAAAAAACATTCCAGTTTAAGACAAGAAGCTTATCAATTAGTATTCAGTGGCGTCACTTCCTTAGCAGAAATTATTCGCATCACGAGTGAAAATTAAATGACTGTCTTTCACTATGTGGCACTAGAC
>CAIUAS010000199.1 GCA_903897205.1 uncultured Gammaproteobacteria bacterium | reverse complement strand
ACTAGGTGTCACATTTTTTGAAATGTTAACCGGCCAATTACCTTTTCAAAGCACGGATGTCTTAGCGCTTGTGCATTGTCATTTAGCAAAAACACCGCCAAGAGCAAACAATATCAATCCACAAGTGCCAACGGTGCTGGCCGATATTATTGCTAAACTATTGGCTAAAACGCCTGAAGAGCGGTATTTAAGTGCAATAGGGTTAAAGGCGGATTTAACCAAATGTGCAAACCAATGGCGGCAAAAAGCGGCTATTCAGGCTTTCGCACTGGGCCAGCATGATATTAATACGGATTTACAGCTTTCTCATAAACTGTATGGACGCGAAGAACAGGTAAGCGCTTTATTAACAGCATTTGAGCGCACAAGCCAGGGTGCCGCTGAGCTTGTACTCATCGCAGGCTATTCAGGCATTGGGAAAACTGCCCTGGTTAAAGAAATACATAAACCTATTACGAGTCAAAAAGGATACTTTATCCAAGGTAAATTTGACCAATTACAGCGTAGCACACCTTATAGCGCCATCACTGAAGCTTTTCGAGGCTTGGTCAAGCAACTGTTAGCGCAGCCTGAAGCCAGCTTTAAAGCGATGCAGCAAACCTTGCAAGTAGCCCTTGGAAACGTAGGACAAGTCATCATTGAACTTATCCCTGAAGTTGAACAATTAATTGGGCCGCAGCCTGCTTTATCCGTGCTTAATCCAACAGAAGCACAAAATCGCTTTTTGCTAGCCTTTCAATACTTTTTTCAAGTCTTTACGCAGGCTGAACACCCGCTAGTATTGTTCCTGGATGATTTACAATGGGCCGACAGCGCCTCCCTGAATTTAATTACTCATTTTCTAACCGGTACAGACATCGGCCATTTATTAATGGTGGGGGCTTATCGGGATAATGAAGTCGATTCAGCTCATCCTTTGCGTTTAACCGAGCAAGTTTTAGAAAAGGCCAATATCGTTATACAACGGCTAACGTTAACTCCCTTAACTGAAAATCATATTCAACAATTATTAGCCGATAGTCTGCATTGCGCTCCTGAAAAAGTGCTAAGCCTTGCTCAGCTTGTGCAGAAAAAAACCCAGGGCAATCCGTTTTTTATCAACGAGTTTTTGAATGCTTTATATCGCAATAAACAGTTGTTCTTTTCTTATGACGCTAAACAATGGCAATGGAATATCCAGGCGATCGAGCAGCAAAGCGCCACGCAGAATGTGATTGATTTATTACAAATGCGAATCCAGCAATTGCCGGAAAACACCCAAACGCTTTTAAAATTAGCGGCTTGTATTGGCCATGCTTTTGACTTGCAGGCCCTGGCTACTATAAGCAGTCAATCCTTATTACAGGCTGCAAATATATTATGGCCAGCTATCCAGGTAAATTTAATTTTGCCATTAGATGGAAACTATAAATTAATGATGGCAACAGATCATACACATGGCTTAGCTTTATCTGCCCAGGAAAATAGCTACTATCAATTTACGCATGACCGTATTCAACAGGTAGCTTATGAAGCCATTCCAGCACAAATTAAACGACAAACGCATTTACAAATCGCTCGACTGTTAGTTCAAGCAGAGCCTTTACATGAGGATTCAGAGCATTTGTTTGATACGCTCAATCATTATAATCAGAGCGTGGAATTAGTAAGGGATGAGGCGGAACAGCAGTTAATAAGTCAAGCTAACTTGTGGGCGGGCATCAGAGCGAAAGCCTCGAGTTCTTACCAAAGTGCTATGGCTTATCTCAAAGCCGGGATTGCGTTGTTACCAGCCGAGCATTGGCAGACTCACTATGATTTAAGTTTTGCCTTATATCAAGGCTTGGCTGAATGTGAGTACCTCACACAACAAGCACAAATGGCGGAAGATAATTTTAATCGTTTGCTTGAAAAGGCAAACAAGCCGCTTGATAAATTAACGGTTTATGCTAGAAAAATTGAACTTTATACTT
>CAIUAS010000198.1 GCA_903897205.1 uncultured Gammaproteobacteria bacterium | reverse complement strand
GCCCGCGTGGTTTGATGCCAAATCCAAAAGTGGGTACGGTAGCGCCAGATGTCGCCGCTGCTGTACGTAATGCAAAAGGCGGACAGGTTCGTTATCGTGCTGATAAGGGCGGTGTTGTGCATTGTACCATTGGTAAATTAAATTTTGAGCCTAAACAATTAAAACAAAATTTAGAAGTTTTACTAACCGATATTAGAAAAGCAAAACCAAATTCTGCTAAAGGCGTTTACCTTAAAAAAATCACTTTGTCGAGCACAATGGGACCAGGCTTATTGGTTGATCAAGCCAGTTTAGGTGAAGGAACATAAGCCTTTAACTTTTAGCATTATGCTAGAGAAAAGCTTGGTATCAACAAGAAATTTATGGTGTTGGCAAGCTTTAACTTGAAAAATTCGTTAAAGCTTTAGAAGATTTCGCGGCAAAAATGTGAGATTAATGATTAGTCATGAAAAATCACAGTTTTGACCGTCGAAGACCGCAGGTGTGTGAACAATTGTAAAGCTATAATTGAACATGCTTAATGGGTTACTAGCCTGCGTAGACGGTGAACCGTTCAAAGTTTTTTGACGGCCACTAATTTTGAGTAACCTTTTAAATTGGAGCTATACGTGACATTAAGACTTGACGATAAAAAAGCCATTGTCGCGGAAGTTGGAGAAATTGCGTCTAAAGCGTTAGCGGCAGTTACTGCTGAATACCGCGGACTTACAGTTTCGCAAATGACAGATTTGCGTGCGAAAGCGCGAAAAAATGGCGTTTATTTGCGAGTAGTACGCAATACCTTAGCTCGTCGTGCAGTCGAAGGAACAGCCTTTGCATGCTTACAAGAGACCTTAATGGGGCCTTTGTTAATGGCATTCTCACAGTCTGAGCCTGGAGCTGCTGCAAAATTAATACGGGACTTTGCTAAGACTAATGAAAAATTAGTCGTTAGAGCATTGGCATTTGATGGCCAATTGCTTCCTGCAAAAGATCTTGAACGACTTGCTAGTTTACCAACACGTGACGAAGCGCTCTCTATGTTTATGGCGGTAATGAAAGCGCCTATTACGAAGATGGTTCGTACAATGGTTGAACCTTATGCAAAATTAACACGTACTGTTGCTGCAGTTCGTGATCAAAAACAAGCTGCCTAATTATAGGCGGTAGTCAAAAACATTTTTATATTGGAGTTTTATTTATGACAGCTACTATTTCTAATCAAGAAATTGTTGATATTATCGGTCAAAAAAGCGTTATGGATGTTGTTGAAATCATTAAAATGATGGAAGATAAATTTGGTGTTTCTGCAGCTGCAGCTACTGTTGCTGTTGCGGCTCCGGGCGCTGCTGCTCCTGTTGTTGAAGAGCAAACTGAGTTCACCGTTATTATGACCAGCTTTGGCGCTAAGAAAGTTGATGTTATTAAAATTGTTCGTGAAGTAACAGGTTTGGGCTTAAAAGAAGCTAAAGATATGGTAGAAGCTATACCAGCCCATGTAAAAGATGGCATTCCTAAAGCTGATGCAGAAGCTATCAAGAAGAAGCTGGAAGAAGCTGGTGCGACCGTTGAAGTTAAATAACAATTGAATAAATTAAATATTTAATCAAGTAATTAAATGCAACCAGGTGTGGTGTAATTGTCGCGCTTGGTTGTTTTATTATTTTGCTCCGAAGTTGATATTCTCGAAAAAAATGAAAGATATCAATGAAATTGATTTTTATAGTTATACATCTTCAAACCTTAAAACAATGGTGGAATTGAATGGCAACCCGGCTAACTCACTCATCTTCTCATGAAAATTATTCTTACACTGAGAGAAAGCGTATCCGAAAAGATTTTGGTAAACGCCCATCCATTATGGAAGCGCCCTACTTATTAGCTATCCAAGTGGATTCATATCGTAAGTTTTTACAAGCTGAAGTTGAACCTGAGGGGCGTAAAGAATATGGGTTACATTCGGCATTTAAGTCCGTATTTCCAATTCACAGTTATTCAGCTCATGATGCCACTTTAGATTATGTTAGTTATCGTATCGGTGAACCTTTATTTGATGTGAAAGAATGCCAGCTAAGAGGTTTAACTTATGCTGCGCCGTTAAGAGTAAAAGTACGCCTTGTTATTTATGAT
>CAIUAS010000197.1 GCA_903897205.1 uncultured Gammaproteobacteria bacterium | reverse complement strand
TCGTCTCAATCCCCGTTTCCTGCGGGCTTCATCCCCCTGCGAGTGTGCCGCAGTTCAATGCCGCTTCGGCTTTGTTATTAAGTAGCTAATAACAAGCATCACCTTTTTTTTTATCCTAGAAAAAAAATGATGCATTCCAACTTTGCTCTTGCTTTGGTGATCATATCCTGTAATTCCAAAGGCTGGGCGCACCATAAGTTATATCTGCACACCAAACCTGGTTGGCTTTTATAATATCCAAATCTTTTAACAAGTAGGGGTACTTTTTATGGGCTGCATTTGATTTGCTTAAATTCCTCTTCGGGTAAACTGCTTCTAAACCCATTAAGCGTAATAATCGCCTTGTTCGTTTTTCATTGACCCAGTGGCCACATTCTCGTAAATAAACAACCATTCGCCGTACCCCTTTAAATGGGTGACGGATGTATTCTTCATCTAATAATCTCATCAAATAAATATTTTCTGGCGATTCTTCTTTTGCCTTGTAATATAAGTTTGACCGATTTAATCCTATTAATTGGCATTGTTTTCGCACACTTAATTTGGGATGCTTAACCTCTATCATAGCTTGTTTCTCCTCAACATGCGGCGTCAATAGAGAAGTCATTGAAGAAATGCTTGAGCAGGGTTTAATTGAATCTAAAAAACCTGTTGTCGGCGAACAGCAATTTGCGCCGCATGAAGTGCGTCAGTTAAAAATTGCAGTACGTTTGCAAAGAGATTTGGGCATGAATTTACCGGGTGCGGCATTAGCTTTGGATTTATTAACAGAATTGCAGGAAATGCGCGCTTTATTAAATAGGTTAGAAAAACAGTTGAGGGCCTGAGAATTTCTGTAGGCTACTCGAAAAATACCATTAAAAAAATAGTTGCTTTAATCTATACTAATCCACTGAAGTGCGGGTTTGTCATCTATTGATTATATTTTTTCATTCTCTTTATTTTTAATCACGATGCTGCTGGCACAGCGCTTCGACGTGCTTGGATTATTACTGCTTTCCAGTGTGCAAATTAAGGCGTCGTTATTGTCAGTGGCGGTTACAACATTTGAATCCTGTTGTGGGAAATAGTTTGTGACGGGTGCCACGCAGCCGCCGGGTAATAAACAGCCATTAAAGAAGAAGTTACCTGCGGCGCTTGTGTCTAGGTGTGCTAATAAAGCCGCTAGTTCGCCGCTGTAACCATCAATAGTGCCGGTTAATATACCGCCATTTAAGCCGTTTAGGGTCAGAGTTTTAGCGGTGACATTGAGTGTAATATTATGAATGCCATCGAGATAAATATTCTGGCCAGTCATGCTGCCTAGAATATTTTGCGTGGTAATATTGATATCTCCATTGATGGCTAACAGATTATTTAAATTAGTCGTGCCGCTGCCATTATATTGCGTGAAATTATTAACATTCATTGAACGGTTGCCGTTTACATTGCGTGCATTGTTAATTATCAGATTATCGATAGGAGCAACGTTACCTACAGCATCATTAAAATCAATATCACCATTGTTTGCCGTTAATATTAAATCGGACAATCCATTTAAAGTTTTATTGAAAATAATATTACCGGCTATGCTTTGTATTTGAATCTGATTAGGCATTATTTCAACGTTATTATTCAGCTGTATATTGTTATAAACAGTGACGTTACCATTTAATTTCGTAGCGCCAGTGGTGGTGAGTGTGCTAATCGGTGTGACGCTACCGATGTCGCCGTTCAGATAAATGGTTGCGTTTGAATTTATGTTTAAGCTGTGAGCGCCGAGGATGCTGTCATCGATTTGCTTTAACCAGATGGCGCCATTGTCTGAAGTTAATTCAGCATTAGCACCTAAAACCATTGCGCCATTAAATGTCTGGTCGCTGGTTGTGTGAATAATAGAGGTGTTTAGATGTGTTACGCCATTAACCGTCAGTGTCGTTAATGGATTGCCATTAGTACCAATATTGCTATTAAAGGCCATGTAACCATTAAGTGCATTAAGCACTAAATTGTGTGCACCATCAATAGTGCCTCTAAAGCTTAAATTACCGTCATTCGAGGTCAGTGTCGAATCGCTTTGCAAATAAATAGTGCCACCATAAGTTTGGTCGTTGATAGTTTTAATCGTTCCATTGTTAAAGTAGGTTGATGTTCCGCTGCTGGTTGTAATGCTGTTTAGTGGATCTGTGTCGCTGACATTTGCAAGCGTTAAATGTGGTGCGGAGGAAATTAAATTACCAAGGCCTTTTAAAGTGCCTTCGAAATCCGTATTGGTATTAACATTTAATGTCGAACCCGTATTAAATGTGACATCTCCGGTTAACGTTAAATCATTGTTGCCGCCCAGTGTTGCGTCTCCTCCAACGGTAATGTTATTGGCTAAACTGGCAGAGGTGGTTGCCAGTAAAGTACCGCCATTAAGCTTCAGGGTGCCGGTGCCGAGTGCGCCATTGCTCATATCAATTTCTAAAGTGCCGCCGTTTAAAGTCGTATCACCTGTGTAAGTGTTGGTGTTATTGATAGGGTTCGTGTCATTGAATACAGCGGTGCCATTTGACAGGGCAATACCACCGCTGCCGCTGATAACATCTTTAAAAGTAGTTGTGCCCGTTCCCAGCAGTACTAAATTGGTCGTATTGAGATTCAGTGTGCCGTTAAAGAGATTGTCGCCGGTGCCGTCAAAGGTGATTGAAGGAGAATTAAAAGCAACCGGTACGTTAAAAGTAGCACCGTTGGTGGTGTTGACATTGTTGCTGAGAGTGGCTGAGCCGTTACCATTAATCGTAAGTGATTTTAATGGTGTGCTTGTGCCAGCACCGCCATTTAAAATGGCAACGCCATCGGTGTTTAAGGTTAAAGCATAAGGTGTGATGGCAGATGCACTGTTAATATAGGTGAACGCCAGGTTGCTGCTGCCACCATTGATGGTGACATCATGATTTAGCAAGATTGGGACGCCAAACAAAACACCCGCCTTTACCGTAATAGTGCTAAGGCCCAGGTTTGCGGTTGTGCCGCTGCTAGCGAGGCTGAGCGCGTTAACGTCAATATCTCCATTGAGTGTAACCGCGCTGGATGCACGAAGTGTCAGGTCATTAGCTGTCCCTGTGATGGCATCATTGAAAGTTAATGAGCCACCGGTGCTGGTGAAGTAGCTTGCAGGGCCTATGGTGACAGGGCCGTTATAGGTTTGATCGCCACTCGTAATAACATTGCCGCCATTAACGGTGGTGGTATCGGCAGCAATGCTTTGTAACGAGTGGGTGTTGCCGATGGCAGCGTTAAAAATTAGATTGCTGGCTGTCGAAACTAAATTGCCTGCACCAGCGCTGGCGCCGTCAAGTGTGCCGTTAAAGGTTACGGTATTAGCGGTATCGATGTTTAGGGTAGCGCCGCTATTAAATGTGCCGTTTCCAGAAAAGGTGATGGCATTTGAACCGCTGATTGTTGGCGTTCCGGAGATGCTCAAAGCATTGGTTAAGCTGGTTGAAGTATCTGCCAGTAAAGTACCGCCATTAAGGTTAAGCGTACCAGTGCCTAATGCGCCAGTGCTCATATCAATTTCTAAAGTGCCGCTGTTTAAAGTCGTATCACCTGTGTAAGTGTTGGTGTTGTTGACAAGGTTAGTGTCATTGAATACAGCGGTGCCATTTGACAGGGCAATACCACCGCTGCCGCTGATAACATCTTTAAAAGTAGTTGTGCCCGTTCCCAGCAGTACTAAATT
>CAIUAS010000196.1 GCA_903897205.1 uncultured Gammaproteobacteria bacterium | reverse complement strand
CATCTATTTTATTTAATAGGGCCAGTGAAATTTTTTGATTATTTGCCGACCTTGCAAAAGTGTCATCAAGTGCTTTATGACTTGTAAAAGTTATCCATAATACCAGCAAAGCACCGATTAAAATTTGCGCCAGAATCAAGGCAATGGATTTAATTTTTATCTCTTTAAAATTTATTCGGTTTTTGATATTTCCAAATACGTGCATACTTTAATTCCTGATAGGCATGGCCATTAAATAATTATAACGAGCGGGTTGATATAACGTTTGATAATGCGGCAATAAGCGAAACCCAATTAAACGGTGTACCGGATCAACCCATAAACCAAAGGGTTTGCCTGCTAATGTCATTAACCCTGTCTGTAATGACATAGGGCCAAAATTACGGTTAACTTCCGGTAAAGGCCGGGCCAGTAAAGCCGCCACTTCCATGGATTGATCACGATCCTTTGCTAATGAATAACCACTAAAGCGCAATAAATATCGCACGGCCTCTCCAAGCGTGTTTATATGAAGTGGAAAACGCACCTGGAAAGTTTGCGCTAATAAATTAGATTGCGCAGCCAATGGCTGATTAGCCACTACTAAATAGCGATCAACATTCGTGGTATCAGTTGCAGCAAATACCAGAGTGGATGCACTCATCACTAATAATCCGCTGAGCAGTAGTATTTTACGTGTTATTCTCATCGTGATACCCTAAAAATAATAATGCCGGATAAAACTTATTCTAAGCATTCATTCGCCGGATGTTTGACCCAATATCGCAGGTGATCATAAAAATGGCCGTTTGCTTTTTGTGGCTTGGTTTTTTCATTTCTTATATGAATTAAGGTACTTTGAAGCATTTTAATTAGTTCAACCTTTTCTGACAATTGACTGATCCATTGCGAAAAAATATTTAACTGTTGGCCAGTTGACTGCTGTTTATGGATAGCTAACTGTTTTTGCTGTGTATGAATGCGTTCAATTAACGCTTGTATTTCAGGGTGGCGGTAATCCTCTAAAATAGATTGTAGACTATCGTGTAATCGACTCTTATTGTGAAATGGCCACCAGATAGTTTTTATTCTTGCAATATAACTTTCAACAGCGTTCATACAATCATAGTAACGCTGGTGTGATTCATCACGAATAATATGGATTAATTTGGCAATATCCTGGCGACGAGCATCCGGCATGGGACGTTCATTAAATAACTGCTGATATTCATGAATAGCCGCCATCAAATCAGCGCGCAGCTGATCTACTATTTCAGTCATTTTATTTCCTTAAAATAAAAAAGCCCGATCAGCAAACCGATCAGGCTTTGGGGAGATGATATAAAAATCCGCTGAAAACCAGCAGATTTTTTATATAACTAGGGTGATTTTAGGGTATTTTGTAACAGCCATAGCCGACTATGCAAGGGGTCAAGGCAAGCTTTCTGTTTGATTTCTTGATAGGTGCTAATAAGTTATTGAAAAATAAGGGGGAAAGGCGATTGAAAATTTTTGATTTTTTGTGACTAAAATATCTGATTAGCAGCATTTTGCATTGCTCTCGTATATATTACTGTGTTTTTTATTGAATTTGCTTTTTATCTCAGGATGATTTAATTATTTAAAAACTAAGTGATATTCGATAGAATGACCAGGGTTTATGCGTTTATATTGATATGGCCTTTGCGTATTAAGGCGAAAAGTTTCAGCAACACATTGCCAAAAAAAAATGAACTTGGCAATGTTAAAAAATTAATAAAGCTTGTCGGTAGCTGAATGCATAATACGTTGCAAAAATACCGATACTAATTGAATAGTTGTACGCGAAGATCAACGCGTCTATCATCAACAAATAGGCTTGCCATGAAACAGTTAATCAATATCTATTCTGATGAAAGCTGTCATCTTGAATCAGCGAATATTACCTCAGAAAATCGCTTTATGGTGCTTGGTGGTATCGCTTGTCCTGACGATAAAAAGCAATCGGTATTTCAAGCAATAAAAAAGCTAAAAAGTGAAAATGGCTTACAGCGTTTTTCAGAAATAAAGTGGATAAAAGTTTCTTCAGGCGCGAAATTTTCCGCCTATGAGAAAATAATTCGCTATTTTTTTGAATCTGACATGCTTTATTTTCGTGCGGTTGTTATTGATAAAAAACAACTTCAGCATGAACTGTTTAATCACACTCACGATCAATTTTATTACAAAATGTATTGGCAAATGTTGGAATGGTTTATTGAGCCTTCCAATCGCTATCATATCTATTTAGATATCAAAGATACTCAAGGTCATATTAAAGTGAAGAAGCTTCATGAAGTGTTATGCCATTCACATCATGATTTTAATCGTGATGTAATAGAAAAAATTCAGGAAGTTCATTCACATGAAATTGCTCTCATGCAAATAGCCGATGTGCTGATTGGCGCAGTTTCTTATGCCAATCGCTATCCAGAAGGTGGGAAAAGCGCGGCCAAGAACGAAATGGTAGAATTAGTAAAAAAGCTTTCTGGATTTTCGCTTTTACGTAGCACTTCCCTAGGCGCTAGAAAATTTAACCTTTTCTGTTGGGAGGGACAGCAGTGAGCGTATATCCTTTGCCCTCCCTTGTTTTTTTAGAGGACTTCAGCGGTAATTGGGAAACTTACAAACAAGAACTTTATCAAATATTTCTCGACTCAATTGTCAACAAACTAACGTTTCTTAATTTACCAATAAGCTGTCGATATTTTCAGCCAATCGGCGAAATGCATAGATGCTTTTGGCATCTCATTAGCGAAGGGGCGTTAAATGACGAAGACAGAATTCCTGATATGCGGCGGTGCGAAAGGATACGTTGGATTGCCCATTTGATAAATAACTATCAGGATTCAGCGATAACCTGTTGGGAAAACAAACGAAGTTCGAACAATAACACCGTTTTATGGTTACCACCTGAGAATTACATGGTTATCCTATCAAAACGTAAAAATTATTATTTACTTACAACCGCTTATGTCCACAGCAAGGGGAAAGCAAGATCAAACCAGAAAGAAATGGAGATATACAAAGACCCAAGAAAAAGCTGAGGCCGCCTCAGCGACCTCGAATGCTCCTTCTACACTAAGGTAGATGAGTTATGTCAATTATAACAGATATAATCAAAATATTTAACTGCTTTTCATAGTTAATAGCGATAGATATTACAAACTAATAGGGTAAGATTGTCTTTTATGCCTACTTTAACAATGTTCGTCTAATTATTCCTTTAAAAGCAAAGAGGCAAGCTATACTTAAATCTAATATCCAAACACCATTTTCTGGCAAAGGTTAAAAATTTAGTCGACATTGTTAAAATAAACCACTATTACCCTAAACCAATTTAACATGCCCAGCAACACAGCTTTGTACTGCTGGCGACTGATAGGTTGCCATGGAATAGATATACATTGCTGTTAAAGCCACCGCAAAAACACATGCCGCTGCAATTATGCAATAGATATTCTTCATTAAACCGCTAGCAATTTTTTGCGATTCTGTGGTGATATTGCTGGCTGGCTGTTCTTTTTTTGTAGCCATTTTAAAAATATTCATACGCAAGCAAATCAGCGGACATTAAATTACGGTGTGCTGCGCGACGCTTTAGCAATAGCATTGACATCATCATTAATATTGACCTTTCTTACATTTATTTTCATAAAATGGCTTATACATTCTAAAAATTACTTTTTGTACTATTCAACAAGTATTTTATGTATTTCTGTAAAATCACCTCTAAATCCAAAGGATTGAGTGGTTTTGTATAATAAGCATCAATGCCTGCTGATTTACATTTCATTACTGTATCTTCATCCTTCGAAAAAGCAGTAAGCATAACTATAGGGCGCGGTGGTATACCTTTATCCTTTTCTCTTTGTCTAATTTGTCTTGTTAATTCATACCCATCCATATCGATTCCATCAATTTTAGGCAGCCCACAATCAATAAAAATAAGATGATAGCTATATTCTGCAATCGCCAATGCTTCTTTACTATTACTCGCAATATCAACAGCACATGCCTTTTTTTCAAGCATTCCTTGCAATACTTTCTGTGCTATAGGTTCATCTTCTATTATTAATATCCGAATTGTTTCTTTTCTCATGTTCCATCTCTATGCTTTGCAATAGAGCAATGGATCATGCCTAGCCCTTTGCCAAAATGCATCCCCCCCTAGGTGGGGTAAAGCAACATTGCGATTAAAGTAACATTGTTATAAAAATAGCTTGATTCATGTTTTTGCAATGCAATTTTCTAATAATATTTTGCCGATATTCTTTAACCGTTTCTTTATTGATTCGTAGTATTTCTGCGGATTGATAAATATCAATTCCTAGGGCTGCAAAAAATAAACAAGCGATTTCCTGTTCTGTAACACCCCCTCTCATAGACAATTTTCTAATTAAGATAAATCCAGCTAATAATGCTTGCATTAATGTTCTTTGATCTTCTGTAGGGTTCTTGTTACCAAAGTAATGCAGAAAATTTTTTGTTAATTTTTCTAACAATGTATCCATTTAAATCATCCTTTACTGATTAACTGATAATCGAAAACTTAAAGTTGAATTAACTGTATTCATGGTTTTTTTCTCTAGCATGTCATCCGCCAGTTTTTTTAACTCATTAGCACAGGTTAAAATGGCACTCACCATTGCTTGTTGCTCAGGCGTTAAATATTCCTCGCTAAGAAATTGGGCATTACCCAAGATTCCAGTGAGTGAATTACGTAACCGATCATTGATAGTCCTTAAAGCCATAGCTGACTGTTTAATTTCCATAATGCACCTCTTTAATGAGAAGATAATTTATCTATTAACATTTCATGCTAACCAACGTTGCACTATTATTTGCAGCTCTGGTAATCGCACGGGTTTGATCAAAAAATCATTAATATTTAAACGCTCATAATCCGTTTTTATTTGCTCAAAAGACGTTTCTGTAAGCAGAAGTATGGGAATTGAAGTTCGACCATTTGCTTGCTCATGCACCCGAATGCTTTGAGCGATGGCTAAACAAGTCATATCAGATAAATCGCCACCCAAAATGATGAGTGAATAGTGACGACTGTAATAAAGTTCCAACATTTGTTTACCGATATTGGCGCTATCTACCAGACATTTTATTTGTTCCAAGCAAGCACGATATACTTTTTGCAAGACCGGTTGGCCTTCACCCAACAGTATGCGCTTGTCTGCCTGATGAATAAGAGAAGATTTCCTTGCAGTGACCTCTGTTGATTTCTCAATGGGAGCATCATACAGGCTCTTCTTAAACCAGAATGTTTCCTTTATTAACCCACCACCTATCATAGGTGTTAACCTCTGCTAACAAATTCCCTACTACAGAGGCTAAAGCTTCAGGCTAACAATACCGGTTGAATATGATATGATAAGCACTGAGGAAATGCCTTACACAAGCTTTAACCTCAAACCAGTTAATCCAGGCTGCAATCCTGGATTAACTTTCTTATATTTCTTACTGAAACATTAAACCATGGCTCAATGTGATTGTCAAATTTTTAATACACTAAAACTACCGATATGGAATTTGGTGTATAAAAAATTTGACTGCATCAGGTATAGTTCCTTCTTTACCTTTTGCTAGGTTGCTTATTCATGCCAAGAACCGAGTTACAAGAAAGACAAGAGCAAAAAAAGAAGCAGCGCGGGCTCAATCTCAAAGTAATAAGAAACCTAGTAGCTTCCATAAAACCTGAGTTAAAAAGCCAGGAAGCTTTTGCTTTAGCCTGTGATGTAGGTGTTTCTACATTAAGACAATGGGAAGCGGGGCTTCTTTATGGTTTATCGGAAGAAGGCGCAGATATTGTTATCCATTTTGCTAAACGTCACAGCGTTATTTGTACCAAGTCTTGGCTGCTTGAAAACATTGGGGATTCACCCAGAATCGATAAACAAAACCAAACGAGTGATAACCTTGTTACTGGCAAGAACCGGTTTTTAGCACAAATTCTAGAGAGCTTAGATGCTGAACACTCCATAGAAAAAGAAATTGAAATTTTTACGCAAATTAATGAAAACGCGGTAGTACAGCGCGTAAAAGATGATAGCATGCTCCCACTCTACTTAAGTGGTG
Source organism: uncultured Gammaproteobacteria bacterium (assembly GCA_903897205.1). Taxonomy (GTDB): domain Bacteria; phylum Pseudomonadota; class Gammaproteobacteria; order CAIUAS01; family CAIUAS01; genus CAIUAS01. The sequence continues at coordinate 3,057 of CAIUAS010000196.1, read as the reverse complement.
ATTATGTTGGCGGCCAATTCCTCATTAAAGAAAACATAACTTTGGCCCTTAATAAAGACTGTATCATTAAATTGGAAAATGAACAGACGATTATTCGTCATCTAACTAAAGGGAATAGAGAAGGACTTTATAAGGCTTATTGCATTAATATCCAAGCAACTGCAAAACACGATCCATTATTCAACATCCCAATAAAAGCTGCCGCCCCCATTAAACGAGTTTGGCGCAAGTAATATAAGAATATCTCACTCATTGAGACAGTCCTATAATCAGTTGAGTGAGCAGCTTTTAAGCTTAAATATTGTTCACTTTAACCTAAAAGAGTGATTACTTGGCTGTTCAACAATCTTCTTAGATAAAATTTTTGGTGTTAACGCAGGTATAAATTGAAAAAATCTGTTTGTCATTATCGATTCATCATTTGCATCTTGATACTTATCATTAGAAGTGAGTTGATATTTTTTATGTTCTGCTTCTCTTGCATATTGCGCCCACTTAGCTATACCTTTAGGCGTAATAATTAAACCTGTGCCATCAGTTGTGTCAATTACTCCACCAGTCAGTGAAGCCAATGCAGGAGCTAAAAAATTGGGGTCGCCGAACATAATAACAACGGGTAATAAACATAGGATAGAAAAACTCATATTACTAAAAATTTGACGTTGTTCTGCTGCCGTGATATTGCAAAGATCAAGATTTTGGTATTCAGAACGAACAGGAATGTGATATTTTAAAATATAGCTTATTAATCCAGCAAGAGCGCTGCCTATAACTGTACCTCTAATTCCATTGACAACAATAGTTTGTGTATCATTACCATCACGCGATGATTTAGCAGCATCAAATCCACCAACAATTGCACCCGCTCCAATTGCATAAAGTGGAACATGAATAAGACACGGTGGTATCGCATTAAACCAACCTGAAGCATAGAGCGATAATAAAACGAAGGAATTACGCACGGTTCTGAGCTTATATTCGCCAAATGTATTAGCAATCATCTCTCCAAAAAGTCCATTATGCGCAAATTCAAAAAATGTTTCAGCATACAAAACAGCAAGCTTATCAATACCACCTTCTTTGAGCAGATCAGCAGTTAACCCACTGCAATTTTGCGCACCCTTGTTTTTAAACCCATATGTACTAGCAAACAAATCCCATATCCTTCCTGATTTTCTAAATTCACTATAGGCTTTATTAATAGCATCCGCATCCAAACTATATAGAGTGATTCGAATATCCGGCAACCTCCCTTCTATATAAATATCTTCAAAATAGCTTAAATGACCAGCATTTTCAGATAAATTTAATTCATCCTCAATCGGCCAGAAACTCATATAATTTTCTTCCGTTTCTAAACTAGCATGCCCAGTCTCTCTATGTATTTTAGGCAACCAAACCCTTATTGTGACTCTTTTTTGCGGATTCATGTAAAGCGGCGGGTTCACTTTTTCTGTTGATGCAAGATCCGCTATATTCGCATGTTCTAAGTTACTTAAATAATCGGTCAGAAGATTCCTCAGTGTTATATAAGAACCATCGCACTCTGTTACTTCTGCATGAATAGATTTAGCCCTATCTAAACATTTATTCGCTTCATCTATTTCATGCAAATGTCGAAGCGTAATACTCTTGTGATAATATGCGCATGCCTTCACGTAGTCAGCTTTAGTTTTAAGCGCTTCATCAAAATAATTGATAGCATCCTTGTATCTATGTAATTCTGAATACAAAATACCTTTAATAACGTAATACGATTCTCGCAGTTTATAATCCTTGACAAAGATTTCATCAAATAAAAACATGGCCTCTTCGAATTTTTCAGATTCAAGTAATTTAATTGCTTTGCTCAGCTTGGGATTTTCCTCTGCCAGAGCAAATAACTGCAAAGCAAATTTATTGATATCACCAACTTGAAATGCGTGAAAAATAAAGCGCAACTGCCTTTCGATGTTTTTATCTTGTTTTAGCTCATCTTCTGTATTGCTTAACAAATAAAATAGCAAAAGAATTGTACTTATAGCAAGCAAAATAAATTGCGATTTATTATTGTCAAGAAAATCAAAATACACTTTATTAGACAGATCTTTCTTGCGATTAAAATAATCTCTTTTTTTATCTAAAAAACTAACAGGATATTTATGAATCCTAGATTTCAAAGGCAAAAATAATGAATCGCTTGTAATGCCTTTAGTAGCATTAAAATTACCTATTTCAAAAGAGCTTTTTACACTTTCTTTACGGAAAAAGCTTTGAGCAACACTCTCAAATCTAAGTGTTTTACAAGGAAAAACATTTATCTTCCTCGATTGAATGGTTTCATGAATAAATAGACCATAAGCTTGGCGTGCTTTCACTGTTGAATCCTTGCTATCTAATTAAGAGCATCTCTTTTTATTAAGAAATTCTATGCCTATATTCACGTTTAAAATATTGTGTTTCAGGGTAACGTTCCAATTCTTTTTTCTTGGCGTCTTCGATACAAGCAAATAAATCATTAGGCGTAATAACTTGCTTTTCCTCCAATGCGGCACAAGTTTTTGAAAGTTGATTTATACCACCTGCTTTTAACAACCTATAGGCTAGGCCACTGCAATTTTCTCCTCTATATTGGTTCAGTATTTTTGAACCCTTAGCAGACCAACCAGATTCTTTTTGAATTTTACCTTGGGCTGCTCTTTCTTGTTCAAATTTTTCAAATTCTTTATCTATCTTATCTTCATCCAAACTATAAAAAGTGGCTTTTAGATCAAAGTGTCTTTTTTCATTACTAATATCATGGGCGGGGCTTAATGCATGCGTAGCAGGAACAGGTGTTATTAAATTCGGATTAAAAGGTTTTGTGGGCCAAAAACTGGCATAATTTTTATTTGTTTCTGTTGAAACATGGCCAAACTGACCGCCTTTTGTCGCGACTTCTTTCGGTTCAGTAAATTCTCCCGAACTATTTATTGTTCGCCAAACTCGTGCAGTTAACCATTTTTTTGGAGATAAGTTAAGTTTTTGCTCCTGCTGGGAACTCGAATCGGATTGCTGCGTATTAAATGAAGGCATGAT
>CAIUAS010000195.1 GCA_903897205.1 uncultured Gammaproteobacteria bacterium | reverse complement strand
CTCCGCTCGCAACGACGGGAGTGAGAAGGCCGTCGTCCCGAAGGAGCAAAAGCTCCTGAAGGGATCTCCTACGCCAGAATTCGCCATACGTTTTCAAAACGACATTCAAAAAGTAAAGTTAATACTCTTTTTAAATCCTCAATTCTATCAGCGCGCTTGAACTAAACACAATTATATGCTAATTACTAGCCTACAGAGAATTAACAAAAAAATATGTTTGCGGACAAAACCATTTCCGGTCGTTATAGCCATGCTGTTTTTGCAGTTGCCCTAGAGCATAAGCAATTAGAAAAAATGCAACAGGATTTTAATAAATTAATTGTAGTAATCCAGCCGGATAAGAAATTTTTGCTCAGCACTGTGGCGCCTCATCGTATCACTTCAAAGCTCTGGGAATACATCTTCAAAGCTCATAAGCTAAATAAACTCACCGTGAACTTAATCAAAGTGTTGCTGAAAAATAATCGCCTTAATTTGCTTAGCAATATCATAGAGGGGTTTTCCTTATTGCTGGAACAGCATAACGGAGTAAAAAGAATTGTCATAAGTTCAGCCGCCAATTTTAGCCAAACCAAGGTGCAAAAAGATTTAGAGAAATCATTCGGTACTAAAATAAATTTAATTGAAAAAGTAAATCCGAAGCTACTAGGTGGGTTCAAATTAAAAATGGGATCGTATATTTTTGACTGTTCGCTTAGAAGTAAAATGGAACACTTAAAACAACAATTACAAAAAGCAAGACTTAATTAAGGAGTAGTAAATGCGGGCAACAGAAATCTCAGACATTCTGAAAAAGGAAATTGCTAATTTTGATAGCGTCAATGAACTGAAAGAAGTTGGCGAAGTGGTAAAAGTTGCGGATGGTGTAGCAACTGCTTATGGCTTAGATAATGTGCAATCAGGCGAGATGGTTGAGTTTGAAGACGGCACTAAAGGAATGGTGCTAAACCTGGAAACTGATAGCGTGGGGATCGTAATCTTCGGCAACGACCGTAAAGTTAAAGAAGGCGATACGGTAAAAAGAACTAAAAAGATCGTTGAAGTGCCGGTAGGCATTGGTCTATTAGGCAGAGTTGTTGATGGCTTGGGAAACCCAATTGATGGCAAAGGCGCGCTTAAAAATGTTGAATATCGTAAAGTTGAAGTTAAAGCGCCGGGAATTATCGCGCGTAAATCTGTACATGAACCGGTACAAACCGGCATTAAGGCGATAGATAGCTTAATCCCAATTGGTCGTGGACAAAGAGAATTATTAATCGGCGATCGGCAAACCGGTAAAACCACAATTGCACTTGATACCATTATCAATCAGAAACAGGCCTTCCTCGATAAAGATGCTAAAAAAACCCTTTATTGTATCTATGTTGCGATTGGCCAAAAGCGTTCAACGGTTGCCAAGATCGTTAAGAAACTTGAAGAAGCCGGCGCAATGGATTATTCCATCGTGGTAGCAGCCACTGCTTCTGACCCTGCTCCACTACAGTTTCTATCCCCTTATACCGGTTGTTCAATCGGTGAATATTTTAGAGATAACGGGATGCATGCCCTCATTATATATGATGATTTGAGCAAACATGCGGTTGCTTATCGTCAAATGTCGTTGTTAATTCGTAGACCTCCAGGACGTGAAGCGTATCCGGGAGACGTTTTCTATTTACACTCACGGTTGTTAGAACGCGCAGCTAAAATGTCGGATGAAATGGGTGCAGGCTCTTTAACTGCCTTACCTATCATTGAAACACAAGCTGGCGACGTTTCTGCCTATATCCCAACTAACGTAATATCTATTACCGACGGACAAATATTTTTAGAATCAGAACTCTTTTATAAAGGCGTAAGGCCAGCAGTAAATGTTGGATTATCAGTGAGTCGGGTTGGTTCAGCTGCGCAAATTAAAGCTATGAAACAAGTGGCGGGAACAGTGAAACTTGAACTTGCGCAATATCGTGAAATGGAAGCTTTTGCTCAATTTGGTTCTGATCTTGACGTATCAACGCAAAAATTGCTTGCACGCGGTGCACGACTTACTGAGCTGCTCAAGCAAGCACAGTATTCTCCACTACCGGTTGAAGAGCAAGTAATCTCTATCTTCTCTGGAGTGAAAGGTTATCTGGACAATGTTGCCGTAAAGGATGTGAAGCGTTTTGAAGTTGAATTACTCAGAATCGTCAAACAAAAACACCAGGATTTATTAGCAACCATTAAGAAAGAAGGTGCTTTAAGTGCCGATTCTGACAAATTGCTGCATAAAATTTTAGCTGACTTTGCGAGGGTATTTGCCTAATGCCATCATTAAAGTCCCTCAAAAACCGTAT
>CAIUAS010000194.1 GCA_903897205.1 uncultured Gammaproteobacteria bacterium | reverse complement strand
TCACCTAAAGAAAATTCTTGTGCCCAGTTGCTGGTTGTAGTTAATTGTTCGGTTAATTTATCTAAACCGCATAAGGTTAATATTGCTTTTATTGCTTCATCAGAAATTGTATTCGAGGTGTCGGGATAAATCAGTGCATGTCTTAAAGTACCAATCGGCAAATAAGGTTTTTGCGGTAAAAACATTAGGTGTGCATGTTGTGGTAAGAGAATTTGACCATGCCCGTGTGGCCAAATGCCTGCTAGGGCGCGTAATAAAGTACTTTTGCCAATACCCGACGGACCGGTAATTAATACGGAATGCCCCGATTCAATATTAAATTGCAGATTTTTTAATAAGGGTTGTTGGTTGGGTAATAATAAGTCAAGCTTATCAACCGTTAATTGATCAGTAGCATGCGTTTGATATTTAATAGAGGCTTCTTCTGCTAATAATTTTTTTGTTGCTTCCATGTGCTGCTTAAATTCGCTTAAACGATAGATCACTGCGCGCCAGGTGGCAATACCGACAAAAGCAGTTACTAAAATAGATAAAGCGCCAACAACGTTACCATAAGCTTGAGAAATTTGAATTAAACCACCTACTTGAATTTTTTTGGCGAACAGTAAGGGTAAGCCGGCAACTAGACCAATGAAGTAAGAGATCGAGTTATAACCAAATTGAAAAAACATCAGATATTTTTGTACACGGATTAAATTAAAAAAATTATTAACCACGTCAGCGAAGGTATTGCTTAACTGTTGTTTCTCTAAGTTTTCACCACGATATAAAGCAACTTGTTCGCTGGTTTCGCGCAGTCGTACTAAACCGAAACGGAAATTTGCATTATATTGTTGCTGTTTATAATTTAAGTCGGGCAAGGGTCGGCCAATGATGCGAGTTAACCAAGTGCCTAAAATAGCACAGCCAAGGGCGATCCATAATAAATAACCCGGAATAACTAATTTGGTTGCGCCGATGGGAATTTGAATGCTGCCAGATATTTTCCACAGCAAGCAACCAAAAATAATTAACGATAAAGTGGAATCTAACAAAGAAGTAAATAAATTTAAGGTGCTGCTAGCAAAGGCATCTAAATCTTCACTGATACGTTGATCGGGGTTGTCTACGTTTTTATGCAGAACCTGCATGCGATAAAAAGTGTGATTACCTAACCATTGCGATAAATAATTTTTAGTTAACCAACGGCGCCAACGGATACTTAAAATACCGCTTAAATAAACATTGTAACCAACGACCACGATCAATATGGCGACGATAATTACAAACTTCAGTAATAAGCCTTCCAGCACACTTCTGTTTAAATTATTTAACGCGTCAAAAAAGGTTTGATAGAACTTATTTAACGCAAGAGCGGCAAAACTTTGTATTGTAATACAAGCAACAATAAGCCCAAATAAGCCATAAGCTGTCCATTTTTCCTCGGAGCGCCAATAGGGTTTTAATAAGGTCCAAAAATCGCGAAAGAATTGGCGGTTGAATTTTAAGGGTTCCATACAATTTCTTTAAGATGAGAATTTTTATTGTGGGTATTATGAATTAATTTTTCGAGATAACAAGGGTGAGAGGGCAGGGCTCCCTCATTAAAAT
>CAIUAS010000193.1 GCA_903897205.1 uncultured Gammaproteobacteria bacterium | reverse complement strand
TAGTATATACCCATATTAGCTAGCGTAAGAAAAACGCAAAATCTCAACGGATTTGATATAAACAACTGTTATAAAAAAAGGCAGATATTGCTATCTGCCTTGGCTCGCCGCGCAAGTTAGCTTACTAAGTTCAGGCACTTTGTGGATAGTCTTGAACAATAACCTTGGTACCACCTGCTTGCGGCAACGCAATGAACTCTTGATTTAGCCAGCGGGCATCCTCTAAAAATAGCCTTATACAGCCATGGCTAGCATTATATCCCGGCACTTCTTTAGAAGCATGTAAAGCGTAACCACGATAAAAGAACATGCAATACGGAGTAGGCGCACCTCCCTCATGAAGTGGAAAGATAGACGATACACATTGAGCGCCACTCTTACGATATATCGTAAACTCACCCGTTACCGTATGACAACGGCTACCGATATCAGGACACCAATCACGCCCCCCCGAAGCGGGGCCCCATTTCACTAATTGGCCATTTTCATTATAAGCGCCCCACGCATGAATCTTTGGATCAAAGATAATAGTTTTTTTGCCAGGCGCAGGAATTTCTTGTTTAAACGGTGATAAATCCATCAATTTAATCGTCAGCATATTATTAGGTACCACTATCACCTGCCCTGCTCTAGGCTCTATATTTACACGGTTAAGGCGCATCACAATATCTCTTAACTCAGGGTCAGCAAACAAACTTTCCCAGGTTTCGCCTTTATGAGTTTTAATACAGGTATACTTAGCATCTTGGCATAGGCTTTGCAAATAAGGCTGCATGCCCCAGGCGGTTCCACAAAATATGACTAGCGATAGTATAAAAGCTGAAAATATATAATTGCGCATAGCAATCTCCTTATCTACTCCTTGCTGTACCGGTTTTTTTTGCTTATTCTCTTATCCCTAAGCTTTACTATAGACCATGTTCTATAACTTTGCCTAACTAGAATCATTGTAAATAAAAGTAGGATATTATCATGTTAAGACATATTGCATCACTGGTTCTTTTAAGTGTAGTCGCTATTTTTTTGCTTCACGAAATAGGCTTACTATTAAATATTTTGGTTTATTTACATGGCATAATTTCGCATTTTTTAGATCAAATTTTTTCCAATAGCGCACTCGGAAGATTATTTAGCCACGCAATAGGTTTAATGCTGACCCCCATTATAATCACTGCTATTCCTGGTTTTATTTATTGGCTGATTACTCGCAGAGAATTAAATTATGTTTATTTAATTGCCTGGCTTGTTTGGATAATGTTAGTTACGTGTTTAGCTTTTCATAAATAGAACTTTTAAATAAGGATAATTAAATGGCATTAATTAAAACCATTATTAATTCTAGAAGCCAAGCGTTTCAAGAAAATAATACTGCAATGCTGGCGTTAGTTAATGATTTACGCAGTAAAATTGCGATTATTGCATTAGGTGGCCATGAAAAAGCACGTCAGCGTCATTTATCTCAAGGGAAACTATTACCGCGCGAGCGCTTAAATGATTTATTAGATTCAGGCAGTGGCTTTTTAGAATTATCCCAATTTGCAGGCTATATGCTTTATGAAGATGATGTGCCGGCTGGCGGTATTATTACAGGCATAGGACGTGTGAGTAAGCAAGAATGCATGATTATAATTAATGACGCCACCGTTAAAGGTGGTACCTATTATCCCATTACCGTCAAAAAACATTTACGCGCCCAGGCAATTGCCGAACAAAATAATTTACCTTGTATTTATTTAGTGGATTCAGGCGGCGCATTTTTACCAAAACAAGATGAGGTGTTTCCTGATCGCGATCATTTTGGCAGAATTTTTTTTAATCAAGCCAATATGTCTGCTAATAATATTCCACAAATTGCTGTGGTTATGGGCTCTTGCACGGCAGGCGGTGCTTATGTGCCTGCGATGGCCGATGAAAGTATTATGGTAAAAAATCAAGCGACTATTTTTTTAGCAGGGCCGCCGTTAGTTAAAGCCGCCACAGGTGAAATTGTTAGCGCTGAAGATTTAGGCGGCGCAGATGTGCATTGCCGAATTTCTGGCGTCGCCGATCATTATGCCCAAAATGATCAACAGGCTTTGCAAATTGCTCGTCGTTTAATATCGAACTTAAATCGAGTTAAAAAATTTAATCTCGCTATTAAAGAACCTAACGATCCCATTTATGCCGCCGAAGAAATTTACGGCATTATCCCCGCCGACCCGAGAAAAGCTTATGATGTACGTGAAGTGATTGCGCGTATGGTTGATGCGTCGGTATTGGATGAATATAAACCTTTATATGGAAATACTTTAGTATGTGGTTTTGCGCATATTTATGGTTATCCGGTTGGTATTATTGCTAATAACGGTATTTTATTTTCTGAATCTGCTTTAAAGGGAACGCAATTTATTGAATTGTGTTGTCAACGTAATATTCCACTTGTTTTCTTGCAAAATATCACAGGTTTTATGGTCGGCAGTAAATATGAAACTGCGGGGATAGCAAAAAATGGCGCTAAAATGGTAATGGCCGTTGCTTGCGCAAAAGTGCCTAAATTTACCGTGATTATTGGCGGTAGTTTTGGCGCTGGAAATTATGGTATGTGTGGGCGCGCTTATGATCCACGATTTCTGTGGATGTGGCCGAATGCACGAATTTCAGTGATGGGCGGCGATCAAGCTGCTAGTGTATTGGCACAAATTACGCGTGATAGTAAATCGAAACAAAATGAAAATTGGCCGCTAGATGCGGAAGAAAAATTTAAAAGCGCTATAAAGGAAACCTATGATCAACATGGGCATCCTTATTATTCAAGTGCGCGCTTGTGGGATGATGGAATTATTGATCCAGTGGATACACGCAAAGTATTGGGACTGGCAATTTCAGCGGCTTTAAATGCGCCTATTCAACCGACTAAGTTTGGTGTGTTTAGAATGTAAACGAAACTCTGTCGCTGCGCTACTCATCGAATTTATTTCTTTAATAAAAAAGTGATATTAACATGAATGCTTCTAACCATATTATTAATTCAAATAACAAGGGTATTTTAACATTAACCTTAAATCGTCCTGATTTTCATAATGCATTTGATGAAGACACTATTGCTTTATTAACTAAAGAATTAAAAAAAGCAGACACCGATCCTGCTGTACGCATAGTTATTCTGGCGGCAAATGGCAAAAGTTTTTGTGCAGGCGCAGATTTGCATTGGATGCGTAAAATGACCCAGTATACGTATGATGAAAATATCGCCGATGCAAAAACTTTAGCTGATTTAATGAAAACATTATACGAATTATCGAAGCCAACCATCGCTTTAATTCAAGGAGCTGCTTATGGTGGTGGCGTTGGTTTAATTGCATGTTGTGACATGGCAGTAGCGACAGATACCGCAGTGTTTTGCTTTTCAGAAACTAAGCTTGGCCTGGTACCGGCAATTATTAGTCCGTATGTTATTCAAGCAACAGGTATACGAACCGCACAGCAGTATTTTTTAACCGCAGATATTTTTGATGCTCATGAAGCGCATCGCATCGGTTTAATTCATGCGATTGTTAACGATGCGCAATTACTGGAAACAGGTCATAGCATTGCAGAAAAATTACTAAAAAATGGCCCTCAAGCCTTAACTGAGACTAAAACGTTAATGCGGGAATTTAATAAAAATATTACTAATGAAGAGATGATAAAAAAAACCATCAATTGCATTGCAAATGTTCGCATTTCAGCCGAAGGCCAAGAAGGTTTAAATGCATTTTTAGAGAAAAGAAAGCC
>CAIUAS010000192.1 GCA_903897205.1 uncultured Gammaproteobacteria bacterium | reverse complement strand
TCGCTCTTGGCTTTTTCAACATCCGTCGCAATACGCGGCGGGGCCACCACTATTGCGCACTTTAAGTTGGCAGACTTTCGTCACTACTTAACTCTAATAATGCCACAGTCTGAATCGCAGATCCGGCTATACCTCTAATTGAACCGTGCATATTCGTAGTATTTAACAGCACTTTTTCCAATTGCTTTTCGCGCTGTTTCCAGATTTTTGTCATGGCACGTTTTTCAGTGTCAATGTCGCTCTGCATCTGTGTAAAACCTTCGACTATGCCTTCAACTTGCAGCCTAAATTCATTGCTGGTTAAATAACTATAAAGCATTTCCATTTTATCGCCTTTATTTTCTTGGCTTAACTTTGCTTCGCTCAATTTAATCACAAAATCCCGCAGTACCACACACAGCCCTTTAAACTCATCAAAAGTACAAATCCATACTCCATCTTTTAAGCCCATTCTTTCCATATTATTGGGCATAGCCTCAGTCACCAACACTCCTAATGTGGCATTTTTATCGCGTATATCATTTTTAAATTTTTCTATCCAACCGGCTTGAAAATCCTTAGTACGTTTACTTTCATAATAAATCGTACCACAGTTTTGTCGATTGCGAGTATGGACAATTTGTAAGCAATCCGCGCCTCGCGCCCCTTTTTTCACTTCTGTAATCGCATCCAGAGGAAAATTATCCTGCAACCACTCTTCAACAGCCAACTCTTGCACTTCACCTTGAATTTGCATAGAACCCTGTTCGGCTTTACGTTTCATTTCCTCAATCAGCTTGTTTTGCGCTTCGCGGTGTAATTTTTCCTCTTCAAGTTGCATTTGCAACTCTCCGACTTTTAGATTAGAGGTTGCATCAATTTGTTTTTGTAGTTTTAATTTTTCATCCTTCAACTTCTCTGAAAACTCCTGTTCTTTTTCTAAAACAACTTGATCACGCAATTCATCTTTTTCGCGCTTCAAGCGTTCTATGTCCGATTTCGCTTTATTAAATTCTTTAAGCTGATTAGATTTTTCGGTAATTTCCTGCTGCAAGGAATTAAGCTGCCCCGATAATTCGTTTTGCAACTCTTGGGTTACTTTATTGCGTAAAGCGGTTTGTTCGATTTTAAGTTTTTGATTAAAGTGTAAGGCTAACTCTGATTCTATTGCCGCTTTCTGTTCTTCCTTTTCTCGTTCCAAACGGGCGACATCCGCTTTGACTTTATTAAATTCTTGCAGTTGGGTTGATTTATCAGTAATTTCTTGTTGTAATGCAATAAGCTGACCAGACAACTCATCCTGCATTTCCTTTGTTAATTTACTGCGTAATGCCGCTTGCTCCGTTTTAAGCTTTTCATTAAATCGTAACTCCGATTCAGCCTCAATGGCTGCTTTTTGTTCCTCCTTTTCACGTTCAAGACGGGCGACATCCGCTTTAATTTTATTAAAGTCTTGCAGTTGTGCCTTGTAAGAAGCCTCTTTTTTGGCTAGTTCAGCGGCATATTGTTTTTTTAAATCTTCATCAACTTGATGTCGCAGAGTATCGTTGACATCGATTTTATATCCGCAGTTAGGGCATTCAATATTATTACTGGATTGAGTCATAAAATTATCTTTATGTTTAGGTTGATTGAAAGGTAGGCACAAACTAGAGGCCCAACGCCCGAGCTAAGGGGCGCGGGCGGACTAAACTAGGGGAAACAGGCCAAAGCGTAACCCCGCGTCCCCTTGAGCGCCGGGTTGGGCTGCCGCTCAGGGAGAGGAAGCCGGGGCCGCATGGATCTTGCTTTTGAATCTATTTTTTAATAAAAAAAACTAAAC
>CAIUAS010000191.1 GCA_903897205.1 uncultured Gammaproteobacteria bacterium | reverse complement strand
CACCACTCAGCCCAAAAATCGACTAGTATGGGAAGGCTGGCTTGTAAAACGTCAGTTTCAAACGATGTGTCAGTAATCGCGTGAATATGTTGGCTCATGCAATATTGCCTCTTTATTATACTTCTCAAAGTCGGGGAATTTTAACATAAGGCTTTAATGTTAAAAGATAGGTTTATCCGAACGAAGTTTATAAGACTAAATATAGTTTTAAGTGAAGTATTAGTCAACTACTCTATTAGACTTCTTTTCAAGTGGTCGTCTTTTGCTCGCTCACCAGTAGCCTTGAGTTGTTTCCTGAGATGCCATTTACCTTATGAAAAAGTGGAAAAAGCATTTTTTATCCAATTGATATTAGATTGCGTGGCAGTATCTGCAATAGCAATCACATCAAAACGACAAGGGATTTTATCAGTTAAATGCTTCTGTTGCAGATAAAAACTGGCTGTTCGCAATAATTTACTTTGTTTATGGAGAGTAACGGTTTCGCTACTTGTGCCAAAATGTTGATTACGTCTAAAACGAACTTCAACAAAAACTAAATGCTCTTTGTCTTGCATAATTAAATCAATTTCACCTAGGCGACATTGAAAATTGCGACTGACTAATTTTAATCCTTGTTTTATTAAATAGGAACAAGCAATATTTTCTGCTACTTGCCCTATTTGTTGCGTGTTAACTTTACTCATCAGATTATTGAGCGTCGTCATCATTATTTATGGTGTCCGCTGTAGAATCAGTATTATTGTTGGGCTGAATCGCGGTAGCTTCACTATCACTATTAGTGTCTTTGCTAGACAAATCGTTGCTGGTATCTATATTGGCTGTATTATCCGTATCTGTATTATCAACAGAATCGGTATTTAATAAACGGGGAATGCCATTATTAAATTTCGCACAAGTTAATTGACGCACGATTCGATGTTGATTGTTTAAAAATAAATTACCCGTAGCGCCTGAAATAGTTTGTTGATTGGTTAATTGTGGTAAATTTTTTATTAAGTGATAAGCATCAATTCCTAGTGCATATAAACGAGCATTTTGCTTAAAATTAGCTGCCCAAAATAAAGAAATTTGTTGGCGTAATTTATTGGTAACGCTGTCATTGGTTAGTGTCCAAGGCGTATCGCAAAAGGTAATACCATTTAAATCATTATCAAAAGCAGGTTGCGGCGTTCCTGTATAAATTAATGAAGTTGCATAAACAGGAACAGAGCCTGCATTATAAAATTTTAATAAAGGCTTAATTTGTCGTGCCATTTGCGGAGAGGCGGCCAGCAAAATAACATCAAATTTTTGTTTATTGACATTCACAAGCGTGCGTATTTGTTGGTTAAGCTCACCACTCGCATTGCTAAAATATAATTTATTAACGATATTACCGCCCAAAGCTTGCCATTCATCTTGATAAGCGTGGGCAAGCATCTGGCCCCAGTTATCATGTGGGGCAATTATTACCGCATTTTGGCCACCGTTTTGCCGTGCAAGTGCGGTTGCTTGGCGTGCTTCATCTAATGGCGATAAACCAAATTGATATAATTTGCTGGGTGTTTGTGTATTATTATCTAAATAATTAAGCGTTAGAGTCGGCACTGAAATAAGATCGGCTTGTATTAATGTTTGTACATTATTTTTTAGCAAGGGGCCAACAACGATATCCGCATCTGCTTGAATGGCTTTATTATAAGCATCCTGAATAGATCCGCTACTCGCGTCAATAACCATAAGCTTAGGTTTGTTTGCACTATTATCACTGTTGTAAGCTGTTATAAAACCATCTCGCACTGCCTGACCTGCATTACCAAGCGTGCCTTGTAATGGCAATAATAGAGCCACTTTTTTTACTTGTTGAATAGAATTACTGAACGGTATAAGCGGTTCGATAGGAGTGGTAAGCGATGGCGTTTGTTTGGTTCTTGCGATGTGTGCGCCAGTAACGCAACCTGTCAGCAATAAACAAACGCTAAATAAGATCAAATAGCGCAATAATGTGTACATGTAGTTCCTTGATTTAATTTAACTAGGCAATACCATAATAGCTTCTACTTCTATCGCCGCGCCTTTAGGCAATGCGGTGACGCCAATAGTGCTGCGTGCAGGATAAGGTGCATGAAAAAATTTTGCCATAGTGGTATTAACCACAGGAAAGTGAATTAAATCGGTTAAAAAAATAGTTAATTTAACAATATGATCTAAATGGCCGCCAGCGGCCTCAGCAACAGCAGCCAAGTTTTCAAAAACCTGATTGGCTTGTGCTTCAATACTGCTTGTTCTTAATTCCATCGTATGTGGATCAAGGGGGATTTGTCCTGACAAATAAACTGTATTGCCTGTTAAAATTGCTTGCGAATAAGTTCCAATTGCTTGGGGTGCGTTGTGAGTTTTAATAATTTGTTTTTTACTCATAAAAAATTCTCCTTTTATTATCTATATAAAGTCCAGTATTTTATAACTAATGCTCCGCAGCTTGCTGCGGGGTATTTTATTTGCTTCGTGCTAAGCGCATCACCGCTTTAACATTGCGTAACCGTTTAATTACTTGTGCTAAATGCACGCGATTTTGCACTGAAAGCGTCATAATAACATTAGAATAATTGCCATCTCTGTCGGTAATCGCAATATTATCGATATTGGCTTTTGTATGCGCAATAGCGCTAGCTAACTGTGCCAAAACACCGGGTTGATTTTTAGCTTCCAAACGGATTTCTGCTTTAAAATCACCTTTGATACTTTCGTCCCAATAAACAGGAACAAGTTGTTCAGGGCGATGATGTGTTTTAACAATTTGTTTGCAATGCTCGGCGTGAATGCTAACGCCTTGGCCGCTATGAATAATACCTAAAATAGGATCGCCAGGAATAGGATGGCAGCATTCAGCAAAATGTAATATCTTTCCTTCGGTACCCTTAATGGCGAGTGGTTTTTGTTTAGGCTGATTGGTCAGTTTAGGTTCAATGCTGGATGCGCCTGTGGGCTGGCTCCTTTGTAATAATTCTTCTGCAATCAGCATGGGGGTATGGTGCCCTAAACCTATTGTCTCAAATAAATCTTCTTCAGTTTTATAATGGTGGTGTTGTAATACAGCGGGAATATTACGTACGGGTAATTTTTTCCAAACAGTACCTAAGTGATTTAAAGCATTATCTAATAAGCGTCTGCCAAATGTAATCGCTTCCGCTTTTCGCTGCGCTTTTAAGAAATGATGAATATTACTATGTGCTTTACCTGTGACCACAAAGTTAAGCCAGGCTGGATTGGGTTGAGCGCCATCTGAGGTAATAATTTCAATCGTCTGTCCATTTGCAAGTTGAGTACTTAACGGCGCCAGACGTCTATCAATTCTTGCCGCTACACAGCTATTGCCAATATCAGAGTGAACTGCATAAGCAAAATCAACAGAGGTCGAGCCCCTGGGTAATTCCATGATATCGCCATTAGGAGTAAATACATAAACTTCTTCAGGAAATAAATCAGACTTAATATTTTCAATAAATTCAAGCGGATTGCCGGTGTTTTGTTGGATGTCTAATAAGCGTTTCAACCACTCATTAGCGCGTACATGAGTTGATGCATCTAGCGCTTGGGCCCCAGATTGTGTTAACCAATGACTTGCGATACCACTATCAGCGCGATTATCCATCTCAACAGTACGAATTTGAATCTCAATGGGGATACCTTGGGGGCCAAATAAGGTGGTATGTAAGGCCTGATAGCCATTTGCTTTAGGTAAGGCAATATGATCGCGAAAACGTTCTGGTAATGGTTTATAAAGACTATGAGCGGCACCTAAGGCGCGATAGCTCGTATCTATACTGTCAACAATGATGCAAAACGTATAAATATCCATCAATTCAGCAAAAGAAAGGTGTTTTTCCCGCATTTCTTTATAAATACTATAAAGATGTTTTTGTTTTCCCCAAACTAAACTAGGCGGCAACTTTGTTTTTTCGAGATGTTCCTTAATGGTTGTTTCAAGATTGCTAATTGTTTTTTTACGCTTGCGTTTGGCTTTTTGGACGGCATTTTGTAAAACACGGTGACGATAAGGATGCAAAGCAGCAAAGGCTAAATCCTCAAATTCAACACGAAAGGAATGCATGCCAAGCCGATTAGCAATGGGCGCATAAATTTCTAAAGTTTCTTTGGCAATGCGTTGGCGCTTTTCAGGAGGCAGTGCATCCAGGGTGCGCATATTATGCAAGCGATCAGCTAATTTAATAATAATGACCCGAATATCTTTCGCCATTGCCAGTAGCATTTTCCGAAAGTTTTCTGCTTGCGCTTCCAAGCGATCTTTAAATTGGATTTGAACCAATTTGCTGACACCATCAACCAGTTCAGCAACATCGCTGCCGAATTTCATGGCTAAGACCGTTTTATCAGTGGCCGTATCTTCAATGACATCATGTAAAATAGCCGCTATGATAGTTTGCTCATCCATGCGCATTTCCGCCAAAGTATGAGCAACAGCTAGGGGGTGAACGATATAAGGATCGCCACTATGGCGTTTTTGGCCTTGATGGGCTTGTGCAGCAAATAAGTAAGCCTTATTGATTTGATCAATCGCTTCCTCGCTGAGATAGTGTTCGAGTTCACGTCGTAACTCACTAAAAAATGCCACGCAAGCCCTCCTGAAGTATTAAATACTGCTTTCGTCATCTTCGGTTGCAGGGGCGATGGTGTTTTCTGGAACATTAACATATCCAGCTGCAAACTCACGTAAAGCTACCACCGTGGGTTTATCGTTTTCTTCAGGAACGAGTGAATGTACACTACCTCTAGCTATTTGGCGTGCACGTTTAGCAGCCAATAACACAAGTTCAAAGCGATTGTCGACATGATCTAAGCAATCTTCAACAGTAATACGTGCCATGATTTTCTCCGGGTCACAGGTAAAATAGAAATACTACCTGGTATCTGGCGTTAGGCCAACAATTTTGCTAGCAAATCAGCATATTTCTGTTGTTGTGGTAGGTTGCGTAGGCGGCGAGCTTCGATAATAGCCTTCAAATCTGCCAAGGCCGTTGTGAAATCATCATTAACCACTAGATAATCATACTCATGATAATGAGAGAGTTCTGTGCGAGCGGCAGCCATGCGCCGAGCAATGACTTCGGCATTATCTTGGGCTCGTTCGCCTAGGCGTGCCTGAATCGTTTGCCAAGAAGGCGGTAGCAAAAAGATGGTAGTGCTATCAGGCAATAATTGCCGAATTTGTTGAGTGCCTTGCCAATCAATCTCAAGAATAATATCAATTCCTGCCGCTAATTTGTCGGTGACCCATTGGCGAGACGTTCCATAGTAATTGCCAAAGACTTTAGCATATTCAAGGAAAGCATTTTGTGTGACGAGATCAACAAAGGTTCTCTCGTCAACGAAATGGTAATTAACATGGTTTTTTTCACCAGGGCGCGGCGGGCGAGTTGTATGAGAAATTGAAACCTCTATATTAGGTACATTGGCCAGCAAAGCATTAACTAGACTTGTCTTGCCGCCGCCTGAAGGAGCAGAAATAATATATAAAGTGCCAATGGTGCTGGTCATGAGTAACCTATTAATTAAAGTTTACAATACTAAGGGATACTAAATCTCTATTCAATATTTTGCACTTGTTCGCGCATTTGTTCTATTAAAATTTTAAGTTCTACGGCGGCTTGAGATGTTTCTATTGCCACTGACTTAGCGCCCAAGGTATTGGCCTCGCGATTTAATTCTTGCATGAGAAAATCTAATCGACGACCAATGGCCTGACCATGCCCTAATGTTTTTCGTACTTCATTAATATGTGTGTTAAGTCTATCAATTTCTTCCGTGACGTCCATCTTCTGTGCGTAAAATATTAATTCTTGTTCAAGGCGGGCAGGATCAAAACTAACTTTGGCTTCAGTTAAGCGAGCGACTATTTTTTCGCGCTGATTCAAACTAATTTGAGGCAGTTTTTGTTTAACATTAGCAATTTCATGCGCCATCGTTTTAAGCCTCGTTTCGAGAATAACTGCTAAAGCGGCACCTTCACGCTTGCGCATTTCAATTAAGTCATCGATCGTCTGCTCAAATAATTTTAAGGTATCTTGCCGAATGTTGATTGCATCAAGTTCTTTTATTTGCAATACACCGGGCCAGCCCAAAATATCAGCGGAATCAATAGGAGAAGCTTGATGTGTTAAATTAGCAATTTCAGTGTGCGCTTTAATTAATTGTTTAACTAAATCTTCATTAATATTAATTTTGTTTTCTGCGTTAGTAGCGGCTTGATAGCGTAATGTAATATCTACTTTACCTCGTTGCAGACGTGTTTTTAGTTGTTCACGTAAAATAGGTTCTAATTGCGTTAATATTTCCGGTAAGCGAAAATTGATTTCAAGATAACGATGATT